>JBDTNY010000030.1:0-53169 GCA_039933515.1 Actinomycetota bacterium | reverse complement strand
TCAGCGTGCGCTCGAACTGCCCCATGTTCTCGGCGTTGATGCGGAAGTACGCCTGGAGCGGGATGTCGACCTGCACGCCCTTCGGCACGTAGATGAACGATCCACCCGACCACACCGCCGTGTTCAGCGAGGCGAATTTGTTGTCGTTCGGAGGGATCACCGATCCGAAATGCTCCTTGACCAGGTCCGGGTAGTCACGCACCGCCGAATCCATGTCGGTGAAGATCACGCCGAGGTCGTCGAGCTCCTTCTTGATCTTGTGGTAAACGACCTCGGACTCGTACTGCGCTGACACCCCGCCGAGGTACTTCTTCTCCGCCTCGGGGATCCCGAGCTTGTCCCACGTGTCCTTGATGTCGTCGGGCAGCTCGTCCCAGTTGCTCGCCTGCTTCTCGGTCGAGCGGATGAAATAGAAGATGTTCGCGAAGTCGATGTCGGACAGGTCGGCGCCCCACCACGGCATCGAGCGCATCTCGAAGTAGCGGAGGCTCTTCAGCCGGATCTTGCGCATCCACTCGGGCTCGTTCTTGAGCGCCGATATCTCCTCGACCACCGCCGGGGACAGGCCGCGCTTGGGCTCGAAGACGGAATGGTCGGCGTCCTTCCACCCGAAGCGATAGCCCTTGCCGAGTTCTTCGAGGTGCTCTTCCTGGCTGACGACCACGGCGCTCCCCTTCACGTGTCGGTGTGCCTTCGTCCGCAACGAGCGGGACGTACGACTCAAAGTCTACCGGACAGGTAGGATTCGCGCCCGCGACGCGGGCGATGGGTGGGTGGCCGTCATCCGGGTCAGGCCGGGACGACCTCGCGGAGGGCGCCCGTGACCACGTCGTACAGGTAGCCCGACGCCCGCACACCCCTCGGCAGCCGGTCGCCCAGCCCGCGGATCCGGTCCACGTCCTCACGCAAGCAGCGCTCGGGGTCGGGGAACGCAAGGAACGGGACCTCGGAGAGGTCGGGGCCACCCGCGGCGCGCACGTCCGCCGCGATCGCCGCGTCGGTCGTTCCCGCCAGGCCGCAGTCCGTGTGGTGGATCACGAGGATCTCCCGCGCCCCCATCAGCCAAGTCGAGATCTGCAGGGAGCGGATCACGTCGTCGCTCACGCGGGCGCCCGCGTTGCGCAGCACGTGCGCGTCGCCGATCTCCAGACCCAGGAACCGCTCGGGCTGGAGCCGCGCGTCGATGCAGGTCAGCACGGCGAGAGAACGGCGCGGCGGCCTCGCGAGCTCGCGCCCGTCGAAGGCCGCCGCGAACGCCTCGTTCGCGCGTAGCAGACCGGGAACCTCGGACAACGCGCGCCCCTAACCGATCTCGACCGGCGCCCCGACGAGCGAGCCGTACTCGGTCCAAGAGCCGTCGTAGTTCTTGACGTCGTCGAAGCCCAGCAGCTCGGAGAGCGCGAACCACGTGTGCGAGCTCCGCTCCCCGATCCGGCAGTAGGCCACCGTTTCGGCGTCGCCGGTGATCCCCTTCGAGGCATACAGCTCGCGCAGTTCGCCAGCCGACTTGAATGTGCCGTCGTCGTTGGCGGCCTGCACCCAGGGGATGTTCGCCGCGCCGGCGATGTGGCCGGGTACCTGCGACTGCTCCTGAGGAAGGTGGTCGGGGGCGAGCTTCTCCCCGCGGTACTCCTCGGGCGATCGCACGTCCACGAAGCCGGTCGGGCCGCCAAGCTTGCCGATCACCTCGTCGCGGAACGCCCGGATCTCGGGACGCTCCCTGCCGGTGATCGCGAAGCCGGTGGGCGCGACCGACGGCACATCCTGGGTCAGCTCGCGGCTCTCGAGCTCCCACTTCTTGCGGCCACCGTTCACCAGCTTGACGGCATCGAAGCCCCGGAGCTTCAGCAGCCAGTATGCGTACGCCGCGAACCAATTGTTGTTGCCGCCGTAGAGGACCACGGTGGTCTCGGGGCCGACCCCCGCCTCGGACAGCAGGCGAGAGAACCCGCCCTGGTCCTGGAAGTCACGGCCCACGTCGCTGTGCAGGTCGGTGCTCCAGTTCCAGCGCACGGCATTGCGCACGTGGCCCTTGTCATACGCGGTCGTATCCTCATCGACCTCGATGATCCTGATGGACGGATCGTCGAGGTGCTCCTCGAGCCAGTCCGTGCTCACGAGCACGTCGGGCTTGGCGTAGTCGGTCATCGATCCTTCTCCTCACGTCGGTCCGGGGGTCCCGGAAACGGAGAACGGCCGCGGTGTCGCGGCCGTCGGTGGCGGAACGTCGTATCCGGGGTCGAGGTGATGCGAGGCCGCGCTAGGTGGTGGGCGCCCCCCGGTGGACGCCCTCGGGCATCTCGCACAGCCGAGACGGGATCATGGCCCCCACGACTCCGATGCACCTCGTTCGGATCAATCTACGGCTCCTCGGTCGGGAATTGCAGGTGCAATACGTACCGCAGGCCACCGGGGCCGTCAACCGCCCGATCCGACGCCCTGGGCCGGATGCTCAGAAGATCCCGAGGGCCGCCTTGGCCTCGTCGGACATCATCTCGGGGCTCCACGGCGGACGCAGCACGAAGTCGGGCCGTACCTCACCCACGTTGGGCACGCCCTTGAGGAAGCCTCGCATCTGATCCTCGATCATCGGTCCGATCGGGCACCCCATCGTGGTGAGCGAATACTGGATGTCCACGCCGCCCTGTCCGTCGGTCTGCACGTCGTAGACCAACCCCAGGTCGACGATGTTGATCCCCAGTTCGGGGTCGTACACGTTCTTCAGCGCCTCGATCACGGCGTCCTTGTCCGGCGCGCCCCCGTCTCCGGCGGGGCCGGCGATCTCATCTCGGACGGCCTCGACCTCGGTCGCGGTCACTTCTTCGCGCGTCTCGATTTCCTCGTGCATACGAACTTCCCGCCCTCGGTCGACTTATCCTTACAGCGTACTTCGTACTTCCCCGAACGGAAGGAGCTCACACCGCCATGGCGAGTCCGATCCGGGCACTGATCGTGGACGACCACCCTGTCACCAGGGAAGGACTCCGCACCGCACTCGAGCTCTCGGACAACGTCGTCGTCGTCGTGGGCGAGGCCTCGAGCGGCGAGGAAGCCGTCGAGCGCGCCCGCGAGCTCTCACCCGACGTCGTGTTCATGGACGTCCGGATGCCCGGCATGGACGGCATCGAGGCCACCCGGCGGATCCGCCAGGCCGCTCCCACGACCAAGGTCATCCTGATCACGATCGACGAATCCCGCGGCGCGATCTCGGAGGCGATCCAGGCAGGCGTGAGCGGGTACCTCCTGAAGGACGCATCTCCCGACACGCTCGTCGACGCCGCCAAGAACGCGATCGAGGGCAACGCGGTGATCCATCCTCAGCTCACGAAGACCTTCATCGAAGAGGTCCGTCTGAGCGACAGCGATGTCCCCCGCGCGGCGCCGCTGTCCAAGCGGGAGCGCGAGATCTTACAGAAGGTGGCCGACGGCGCGACCACGCGGCAGGTCGCCAGCGAGCTCGGCATCTCGCCCCACACGGTCAAGACGCACCTCGAGCGGATCTTCGAGAAGCTCAGCGCGAACGATCGCGCTCAGGCGGTGGCGATCGCGATCCGCGGCGGCATCGTGCACTGACCTACCCGCATCGAAGACCGGCGCAGGGCTCAATGCCTCGGCCGGATGGCCGATATGGGGGACGACATGTCTCTCTCCGTCCTGCTCTGTGACACGGCCGACGAGGCGACCCGGCTCCGCCATGACCTCTTGGCGAGCGCCCCCGACATCGAGGTCGACGCGACGATCGATCCCTTCCGAGGGGTCGAGACGGCGGCGCGCACGCGTCCCGACGTGATCGTGTGCTCGCTGGGCCTCGAGGGGCTGGGTGGGGTCGCATTGATCCGCCGGCTCCTCGATTCCTCACCCGCTTCCTCCGTGGTCGTGCGGGGCGACACCCTCGACCCGGGACAGGTCGCCTCGGCGCTGGCCGCGGGGGCGGTCGGATTCATCGGGCCGGGCGAGCCAGCCGCGGCGGTCGCGCGGGCTGTGCGCGCCGCCGCAAGCGGCGGCGTCGCGCTCTCGCCCGCCGTGGCGATGCGTCTGGCCATGGGCCTCGATGAGGCGTTCCAGCGGGTCGACGCGGCCGAGGCGCAGCTGACGGAGATCCGTGCCTCGATCGATCGCGGCACCTCGGCCAAGGCGGACTTCCTCGCCAACATCTCCCACGAGCTGCGCACGCCCGTCACGGTTGCCAAAGGGATCGCGTACGTCTTGAAGAACCCCTCGGTGCCCGAGCACGAGCGGGCGGAGTTCCTCCATCAGCTCCAGACCTCGCTCGACAAGCTGATGAGCATCGTCGATGAGATCATCACGATGGCCGAGCTCGAACGCGGCACCTTCGAGCTACGGCTCGCCCAGGTCGACCTGGCCCCCTTGATCACACGCGCCGTCGACTCGGCCCGCGATCGATACCCGTCCGTCGAGGTGCTCGCCGAGATCGCGCCGGTGCTCGCGTCGATCGCCGACGGACCGCGCATCGCCGACGTCGTGCTCGAGCTGTTGGACAACGCCTGCCGATACTCACCGGCCGGCGTGCCGGTGGAGCTGACCGCCCGCGCCTTGTCGGAAGGGGTCGTGATCGCGGTGACCGACCGAGGCGAGGGGCTCGACCGCGCGATCGCGTCGAAGTCGTTCGACGAGCCCTTCACCACAGGAGAAGGCACCCTGCGCAAGGAGAAGGCCGGCGTGGGCGTGGGGCTTCACCTCGCCCGGCAGATGATCGTCGAGCACGGCGGCACCCTCTGGACCGACCCCTTGCCCGGCGGCGGCACTCGCGCGGCCTTCTGCATCCCGGTCCGAGAGGACCCTTCGGCGGACCGCCCGTTCACCGGCGTCGCCTGAACCTTCGCTGACCCCGCAGCGTGCGCCCCCTGGCGCCTGGCGCGCCAGGACCGTATCCTACTCGTGGAGGATCCGGCGGGTTGCGAAGAGCCATCCTTGGAGTCGTGGTCGCCCTCATGGGCACCGGGTGCGCAGGCGTACCTTCGATTGACGACCCCGCCGGCCTCCCCGACTCCTTGTCGGTCCGCCCGACGGCCTCTCCCTACTCGCAGGTCACCGCAGGTCCCGTCCAGGCCCTCGTTCCGGATGGATGGGACGCCACCCCCGCTCGGGGAGCGCGTGCGGGATTCGTGGCCTCGCCGCGGCCGGACGCGTGGGGGCACATGGACGGCTCGATCACTGGGATGGCCGCGACATGGGTCGACGCCACACAGGTGGGGGTGCCTTCCGACTTCTACTACCTGGCCGCGACGGGACCGCTGCTCTCCCGGCTGATGCGGTCGGACGCCTGCCGGTCCGAGTCCCAGCAGGTCTTCCTCGACAACGAGCCGGCCTTCGCAGCGGGTGCCGTGAACTCTGACGGTGACTACATGGCGCGGGGAGAGGGGACGTGTCATGTCGACGGCAGGCCGACCCGCTGGGCGTACTTCGTGGCGGCGCCCGGTTACGGCCCGGTGCGTACGATGGGGATCCCTCAGTCCGGTCTGTACGTCGTGGTGGCCGTGATGCGCGATTCCCAACGGGCCTCAGCGCTGCTCGACCGGCTGATCACGCACACGAGCTTCGGCGGGGCCAGGGTGAGCGACTTCGTCGACGCCGTCGTGACCTAGCGGGGGTTGCGGTCCACGAACGGAGGCCTGACGACCTCGGCCTGTCCGCGCCGGCCACGGATGTCGACCTCCACCAGGTCGCCGACGTCCACCACGTCGGCAGGCCACAGGTAGGCGAGGCCGATCCCGGTCTGGAGCGTGGGCGAGAACGTCCCGCTCGTGACCTCGCCGATCACCTGATCGCCGATGAAGACCGGATAGTGCGCGCGCGGGATATGCCGACGCTCCAGCATGCGCAGCGCCCGAAGCCGGCTGGGAAGCCCCTCCGCCTTCTGGCGCGACAGGGCCGAGCGGCCCCGGAACTCGCCCTTGTCGAACGAAACCGCCCACGACAGACCGGCCTCGAGCGCGGTGACCGACTCGAACAGGTCCTGCCCGTATAAGGGGTAGCCCATCTCGAGCCGGAGCACGTCGCGGGCGGCGAGCCCACAAGGTTGACCGCCGAAGGGCACCATGGCCTCGGTGAGATCGGCCCACAGCTCGTGCGCGATGTCCTGGTAGGTGAACAGCTCGAACCCGACCTCACCCGTGTACCCCGACCGGGTCAAGATCACCGGGCGGCGGCGGTACTCTGCCTCGACGCATTGCATGAACGCGAGGTCTCCCGCCTCCGGGAACAGCCGCTGCATCACGTGGATCGATTCCGGGCCCTGAACGGCGAGGAAACACCAGTCCTGGTGGTACATGAGATGGAGCCGGTCGTGCGAGGGAGTCTCTTCCAGTATCTGGAGCACCCGCTGCGCGTTGGCAGCGTTCGGGACCACGAACGACCGCTCCTCGGCCAACCGGTAGACGATCAGGTCCTCGATCACGCCGCCACCCTCGTTCAAGACGAGGTTGTAGAGCGCCTCGCCGACCGCCGCCTTCCCGAGGTCGTTCGTGATCACGGCCTGCAACATGGCGAAGGCGCCCGGTCCGGTGACGTCGACCTTCCCGAGGTGCGTGAGGTCGAAGAGCCCGACCCGCTCGCGCACCGCCTTGTGCTCTGCGAGGGCCCCCTCGTACTCGATCGGCATCACCCAGCCCGCGAACGGAGCCATCTTCGCGCCGAGCGCTTGATGGACGTCCGCGAGCGGCGTCTGCTTGAGCTCGAGCGGATCTTGGGCCTGCTCCATCGGCGGGCATCGTACGGCGAAGCGTTGCCAGCGTCCTCCGACCGGACGGACGAACGCGGGTAGACTTGCTCACCGGATGGGCGATGCGTACGACGTAGCGGTGATCGGCGCGGGGACGGGTGGATACTCCACCGCCCTTCGAGCCGCGCAACTCGGGCTCCGCGTCGTATTGATCGAGCGGGATGATCGCCTCGGCGGCACCTGCCTCCTGCGAGGCTGCATACCCACGAAAGCCCTGCTGCAGTCCGCGGCGGTCATGGATACCGTGGACCGGGCCTCGGAATGGGGCATCAAGGCCGCGGGTGAGCCCGATTGGTCCGCGATCAAGGCCTTCGAGGACAAGATCGTCGACAAGCTCGTCAAGGGCGTCACCGGCCTCGTCGCCCAGCGGAAGATCGACGTCGTCACCGGCACCGCCCGGCTGGTGAATGGCCCCGCGGTCGAGGTCGACAAGCGCCGGATCGAGACGAACCACGTCGTGATCGCCACCGGCTCGAGCCCCAAGCTGCTGCCTGAGCTCAGCGTGACCGATCGGATAATCACGAGCGATCAGGCGCTCTGGTACGACCGGATCCCCACATCGGCCATCGTGATCGGCGCCGGTGCGGTCGGACTGGAATTCGCCTCCCTCTACCGGTCGTTCGGCGCGGAGGTCACCCTCCTGGAGGCGCTCCCCCGGCTCGCCCCCCTCGAGGACGAAGCGGTCTCCAAGGAGATCGCGCGCGCATACCGCAAGCGAGGGATCGCCGCCACGGCGGGCGCGTCAGTGGCCTCGGTGACCGACACCGGCGAAGGGGTCGACGTGGTCTACGAGGCCGCCGGCAAGACCCAGGACGTGCACGCGGACATCTGCCTCGTCGCGATCGGCCGCGGCCCCGTCACCGAGGGCCTGGGGCTCGACGACGCCGGGGTCTCCTTGCATGAGAAGGGGTTCGTCGAGGTCGACGCCGAGCTCCGAACGAATGTGCCGAGCGTCTGGGCCGTCGGCGATGTCGCCGCCACCCCGCTCCAGCTCGCCCACGTCGCCTTCACCGAGGGCTATGCGGTCGCCGAGCGGATCTCCGGCCAGGGAGTGCCCCAGATCGACTACGCGAACATCCCACGGGTCACGTATTGCACGCCCGAGATCGCGAGCGTCGGACTCACCGAGGCGCAGGCGCGGGAGGCCGGGATCGACGTCGTCGTCGAAACCCTCGACTTCCGGGGGATCGGCAAGGCGAACATCGTGGGCGAGGGTGGCTTCGTCAAGGTCGTCGCCGAAGCTGGAGACGGCCCCGTACGAGGGATCCATATGATCGGCCCTCATGTGACCGATCTGATCGCCGAAGGGATGTTGATCACGAATTGGGAGGCCGTGCCGTCCGAGGCGGCCGCCATGATGCACCCGCACCCGTCGCTGTCCGAGGCCGTCGGCGAGGCGATGCTCGCCCTCGCCGGCAAGCCGCTGCATTCCGCGTAAGGAGACCGTGTGGCCACCCAGGTCGACCCGGCGACCGCTCAGGGGGGACGACCCCTCCCCGACGACCGCCTCAAAGAGATGCTGTACAAGCTGATGCTCGCTCGGCACTTCGATGAGCGGATGGAAGCCCTCTATCGCCAGGGCCGGCTCCCCGGCGCCTTCTACTCCGGCCGGGGGCAGGAGGGCACCCACGTCGGCGTGGCGTTCGCGCTCGAGGAGCGCGACTCGCTGTTCCCGACGCACCGCGACCTCACGGCGCAGCTCACGAAGGGTCTCGACCTGAACCGGGTGATGGCGCAGTACTGGGGAAGGGTCGACGGGTACCTGCGCGGTCGCGACGGGAACAGCCACATCGGCGACTGGGAAGGGAACCGAACGTTCGCGGTGATCTCACACCTGCCGATCGCCTACCCGGTGGCGTGTGGCGCCGCGCTCGCCTACCAGCTCGCGGGAGACCGCCGCGTGGCGCTCGCGATCTGCGGAGACGGCTCCACGTCGAACGGGCGTTGGCACGAGTCGTTGAACTGGTCGGCGATCTATTCGCTGCCGGTCGTGTGGATCGTGAACAACAACCAGTACGCCTACTCGACGCCCAACACCCTCGAGTTCAAGGTCCCCACGATCGCGGAACGTGCGAGCGCCTACGGCATGCCCGGCGTTCGGGTCGACGGCGGCAACGTCCTCGAGGTCTACGAGGCGACCCGCGAAGCGGTGGAGCGCGCACGCGAGGGCGGCGGCCCGACCCTGATCGAGTCGGTGTCGCTCCGCTGGCGTGGCCATGCCGGCCATGACCCCGCCAAGTACATGCCGCAGGAGCTGCTGGAGCACTACATGGCCGAGAAAGACCCGGTGAAGAACTTCCAGGAGTACCTGCTGGCCGAGGCGGTCGTGACGGCCGAGGACGTCGAGGCCGTGGCTGCCCGCGTGGTGAAGGAGTTCGAGGCCGGGTATGCGTTCGCACAGGCGTCGCCGTTCCCCGAAGCCGGCGACGTCGAGCTCGGGCTGTGGGCCGAGGACGGCTACTGGGATCGCGAGCCCGGACGCGGCGGCGGAACGGAGACCGCGTGATGGCGCAGAAGGTCGAAGCCGCCGCCGCCGGTCACGGGGCCGAGCCGCGAGGCAAGCGCACCGACGACGGCCAGGCCACCTACCTGATCGCGATCGCCGAGGCTCTGTGGGAAGAGATGGAGCGCGATGAGCGCGTCTTCATGCTCGGTGAGGATATCGGGGCGTACGGCGGCGCGTTCAAGGTGACCGAGGGCTTCGTCGATCACTTCGGGACCCAGCGGGTGATGGATACCCCGATCGCCGAGGAAACGATCGTTGGCACCGCGATCGGCGCCGCCATGGAGGGCCTCCGTCCCGTCGCCGAGTTCCAGTACGCCGACTTCATGTCGAGCGGGTTCGACGAGATCACCACCGTGCTGGCTCGCTACCACTACCGGACGGGGGTACGACTCCCCGTCGTGCTCAGAGCGCCCAGCGGCGGTGGCGTTCGGGCCTCGAACTTCCACTCGACCAACCCCGAGCCCTGGTTCGCGCACGCCCCAGGCCTCAAGGTCGTCTGCCCCGCGTTCCCATCGGACGCGAAGGGGTTGCTGAAGTCGGCGATCCGCGACGACAACCCCGTGATCTACCTCGAACACAAGTGGATCTACCGCCGGATCAAGGAACAGGTGTCCGAGGACCCCGACTTCTTGATCCCGCTCGGTGTGGCCGCGGTCAAGCGCGAGGGCACCGACGTGAGCGTCATCACCTATGGCGCCATGGTGCACAAGGCGTTGGAGGCCGCGGAGAACTTGGCCGCGCGGGGGGTATCGATCGAGGTGATCGACCTCCGATCCATCGTGCCGCTCGACGAGGAGACGGTGATCTCCTCGATCGCGAAGACCTCGCGGGCGCTGGTGCTCTACGAGTCGCACCGGTCGCTCGGGATCGGGGCCGAGGTGGCGGCGATGATCGCCGAGCGCGCCTTCGAGCATCTCGACGCGCCCGTCGCGCGCCTTGCCCCGCCGAACACACCCGTGCCATTCTCGCCCCCGCTCGAGGATGCATACCTGCCGCAGGTATCCGACATCGAGGCCGCCGTGGCGCGGCTCTCCGCATGGTGACCGACATGGAGGCGAGGCCAGCGTGACGTCGATCCAGATGCCCCAGCTCGGCGAGACGATCGTCGAGGGAACGATCCTCAAGTGGCTGAAGCAGGAGGGCGAGGCGATCGCCGTCGATGAGCCGCTGTTCGAGATCTCGACGGACAAGGTCGACACCGAGGTGCCCTCACCCGTCGCCGGGACGGTGACGAAGATCCTGGTGGCCGAAGGGGCGACGGTCGCGGTGGGCACGCCGCTCGTGGAGATCGATGGGGGCGAGGAGGCGGGTGAGGCCTCCGTCGCGGCGGCCGCGACCGCCTCGGCACCCACGCCTTCCGAGTCCGCCGCCGCTCCGGCGGCCCCCGCGGCTCCGCCCGTGGCCGCAGCCGCTGGGCAACCCTCCGGGACGATCTTCTCGTCGGGGGCGCTGCCGGATCAGGGGTCTCGGTCGCAGATCCTGTCGCCGCTGGTGCGGCGTTTGGCCCAAGAGCACGAGGTCGACCTGACGACGGTACGCGGCACGGGAACCGGTGGCCGGATCACGAAGCAGGACGTGATAAACGCGGCCGGTGCAGGGGGTACCGCGGCGCCCGTCGCCGCGGCGGCGAGCGCTCCCCCGGCCAGCAGCGCCGCGCAGGTGACCGCGCCTTCGGTCGCTCCTTCGACGCCGACACCGGGGCAGGGCGAGGAAGCCGTGCCGATCACCCATATCCGCAAGGCGATCGGGAACCACATGGTCGCCTCGCTGCAGTCGACCGCGCGCGCGTGGACCATGGTCGAGGTCAACGTAGACCATCTCGTGAAGCTCCGGGGCCGCGCGAAAGACGCGTTCTTCGCGCGCCACGGTGTGAAGCTCACATACCTGCCGATGGTCACCAGGGCCACGACCGAGGCCCTCTTGGAGTACCCGATCGTGAACGCCGAGCTGCGGGGCGACCAGCTCATCATGCGTCGGTACGTGAACATGGGCATCGCCGTCAGCTACGACGAGGGCCTCATCGTTCCGGTCGTCAAGGGCGTCGAGGCCATGAACGTGCCGGGCATCGCGCGGTCGATCGCCGACCTGGCCGCCCGTGCACGGTCGCATCAACTGAAGCCCGACGACGTGTCCGGTGCGACCTTCACGATCACGAACCCAGGACCGTTCGGGTCGCTGATCTCGGTGCCGATCATCAACAAGCCCAATGCCGGAATCCTCTCGCTCGACTCGATCCAGCGCCGCCCGGTCGTGATCGACGATGCGATCGCGATCCGGAGCATGGTGTACATCTCGATGTCGTGGGACCACCGGGTGATCGACGGGGAGCTCGCCACGAGGTTCCTCGCACGGATCAAGCAGAACCTGGAGTCGTGGGACTTCGCCGAGGACCTCGGGCTCTAAGCCTTGCCCACGACCCGCCGGCATGCGTGGTTGATCCGCCCCAATGGGCCCGTGCCCTACGCGGAGGCGAACGACGCGATGCATGCGCTCGCAGAGCGGCGGCTCGCTGACGAGGTGCCCGACGCGATGATCTTGCTCGAGCACGCACCCGTGTTCACCGCGGGCAGACGATCGCGTCCCGAGCACCTCGTGTGGTCAGAGGACGAAGCGCGCTCCCATGGCGCCGAGGTCCACCACGTCGATCGTGGGGGGTCCTTCACGTTCCACGGTCCCGGCCAGTTGGTCGGCTATCCGATCCTGCACCTGGGCGCCACGCCCGACGCCGTCCGCTACCTGCGATCCCTCGAGCAGGCGGTGATCGGCGCGGCGGCGGAGCTCGGCGTGCCGCTCCAGCGGCGAGACGACGTTCAGACGGGCGTGTTCAGCGGCGACGACAAGGTCTGCGCGATCGGGGTCAGACTCATGCGCGCCCGCGTCACGCTGCACGGCTTCGCGATCAACTGCGACACCGACCTGTCGTGGTTCGATGGGATCGTGGCATGCGGTCTACCCGACAACGGCGTCACCTCGTTGAGTGAGCTCACCGGGCGTCGGATCACGGTCGCTGAGCTGCGGCCTATCGTGGAACGGCATCTCGCCTCGGCGTTCGGCCTGACCTTCGAGCCCGCCCCGGACGATGTCACGAGGAGCTTCGAAGCCGTCCCGGTGGCCCCGTGAGCGACCCCGTCCACCGGGCCGCCTCGGCCGGGTTCGCCGCCGCCGCCGATGCCTACGACCGCGGCCGGCCGAGCTACCCCCTCGAAGCGGTGGCGTGGCTCGCCCGGACCCTCCGGCTCCACTCGGGGACGACCCTCCTCGAGCTCGGCGCCGGCACGGGCAAGCTCACCGCGCAGCTCGTTCCGCTGCGCACGCGCGTCGTTGCGGTGGAGCCGATCGGCGAGATGCGCGAGCGCCTCGCCGAGGCGGTGCCATCGGCGTTGCCCCTCGGCGCCACCGCTGAGTCCCTTCCGCTTGGCGACGGGACCATCGATGCGGCGGTCGCGGCGCAGGCGTTCCATTGGTTCGATCATTCGATGGCGCTCGACGAGCTCGCGCGCGTGCTTCGCCCCGCCGGCCGGCTCGCGCTCGCGTGGAACGTGCGCGACCGCTCGGTGGATTGGTCGCGCCGGCTGACCGAGATCGTCGACCGTGTGGCCGGCGACACGCCTCGACACGGGACCGCGATCTGGCAGGCGGCGTTCACCCGAACCGACCGCTTCGACGTGGTCGACGAAGCTTCGTTCCCGAACCCGGTCACGGTCACCCCGAGCCAGTTGATGGATCGGGTCGAATCGATCAGTTTCGTCGCCGCTGCGGGCGTTGCCGCGCGCGAGGAAGTGCTGGAGGACGTTCGCAAGCTCCTTGCGTCGCATCGGGACCTGGCGGGTCACGAGCGGATCGTGTTCCCCTACCGGACCGACGTCTACGCCTGGGAGTGCTCCGGGTGAAGTGACCGCGGGGTGTGCACCGCCGCCGGGCGTATGCCTTCAGTGGGCGCCGCGGCGCGAGACCATCGTGGGGATCGTCTTGGCGATGATGAACAGGTCGAACGCCAGCGACCAGTTCTCGATATAGAACAGGTCGAGACGCACGTAGTCCTCGAACGGCAGCTCGCTGCGGCCGCTCACCTGCCAGAGGCCCGTGATGCCCGGCCGTACCTCGAGACGCGCCATCTGCCATTCCTCGTACTGGGCGACCTCGCGCGGGAGCGGCGGCCTCGGGCCGACGACCGTCATGTCGCCCCGTAGGACATTCACCAGCTGCGGCAGCTCGTCGAGGCTGGTCTTACGTAGGAACCGGCCGACCCTCGTCACCCGGGGGTCGTGCTTCATCTTGAAGAGCGGGCCCGTGGCCTCGTTCAGATCCAGCAACTCGGACAGGCGGTTCTCGGCGTCGGCCACCATCGTGCGGAACTTCAGCACCGTGAAGGGCCTTCCGTGATACCCCACCCGTTCCTGGCGGAAGAACACCGGCCCGCCCGACGAGACCTTCACGGCGACCGCGATCAAGGTCATGACAGGCGAGAGCACTACGATCGCGGAGGCGCTGCTGACGATGTCGAACGTCCGTTTGGCGACCGCCTGCAGGCCGGTCAGTCGCACCGGTCGGAGGGAGAACGCCATGAGACCGCCGAGCGGTTGGGCCGAGACCCTCGTCGAGAGCACCTCCTGAACGTTGGCGGTCACGCGCACCTCGATGCCCCGGCGTCGGGCGGCCTTGCTGACCTGTGCCATCTGCTCGGGCCGGATCGAGCTCGATGCCACGAAGATGCAATCCGCGTCGGTCTCGGCGATCAGTGCACCGAGATCGTCGAGATGCCCGAGCATCGGTACGTCGGTCGTCGGCCTGCCCCAGGCGTCGGCGCACACGTAGCCGAGCGGGATGAACCCGAGGTCGTCACGGAGCATCTCCGTCACGATGCGTCCGGCCTCGGCGTTGGCGCCCACGACCAGCGTGCGTTGCACGAGGCGCCCTCGGCCACGAGCGATGTACACGGCGCGGCGCCATCCGTATCGGGACGCCATGACGAAGACCATCGCGATCGCCCACGAGAGCCCGATCCAGAGCCGGGAGAAGGACGCCTCGATCCAGAACGACAGGGTCACGATCGAGGTGATGACCATCGTGACCCCCAGGAAGATCCGCCGGAACTCCTCGGCCGCGGTCATGCGCTGGATCGACCCGAGGTGGAACGCCGAGAAGATCGCCACGACCAGGAGAGGGGCGAACGCCAGGAGCCACCCGACGTCGAGGACGCCTGAGGCGAGCCCGCCGTGGGCGACGGCGGCGATCGCAAGCGCGGCCACGACCGACGCCCCGTCGGTGACGGCGATCCCGGCCTTGAGCCAGAGGTAATCCCTGCGCACTCGGGAGACTGCCCGACCCCCCCCGGGGGCCAACCCCATGTCGGCGAACCGCGCGTCGTCTCGCCCGTGGTTGGCGAGACCATCGCCGCCGTCAGGGTGCGCGTCGATGGTGCCGGGGAGGACTGGATCGTTCACGGGGGGTTGCCGCCCATCTTTCTCGCCGATGATCTCCGGGAGTCTACGGCCCTTCTCGATCCCGTGCTCGACGTGTATCGAGGATCTTAGACCCCGGGTGGGGCGGCGTCCTTGCGCCGGAAGCTGTGCTCCCGGCCGTCGCCGTGTGCGAGCCGGTACCGACTTGCCTTCAGCAGCGCCATCTCGAGCGCCCACCATGCGGCGGCGATGACGGCGAGGATGGCGAGGATCAGCAGGATCGGGTTCACGCCTTCATCCCCCAGTCGAGATCCTCGCCGAGCAAAGAGCACAGTCGTTCGTTGTGCGGGGCGTATCGCTCGTACAGCGACGCTTTCAGCCCGTTGCTCACGGGAACATAGTCCCGTGCGTTGTGTGCCTCGAACGTCGTCCGGCCCTGCGGCGGCAGGCCGAGGAAGCCAAGTACCCGGTCGAGCTCACCGGAGGGCTCCTTGAAGAACCGGCGCGATTCGACGATGAGGACGTGCTCTCGGGGGAACACCGCGAACCAGCGTTCGAGTTGCTCGGCGTACACCCCACGGGCGAAATAGCTGTGATGCTGATGCGCGTACGAGTGGTAGGTGGGCTCCCGGAGCATGCGGTCCCCTTCGCCCGCGAGCCGCTCGGGCTCGAGCTCGATCGCACGCTCGAGGGACTGGTCCTCGTGCCCGAGGGAAACCTCGTGGTGGAAGTGGGAGATGAGCCGAGAGACAGGGTCCCGGAGCATCACGACCAGCTTCGCGTCGGGGAGCATGTCGGCGAGCCGGTACGGGGCGCGCGGGTGATAGAGGTAGTACGGACTCGCCTCGCCCGTCGTCGCACGCATCCCGGTCCGATGGGCGACGGCACGTAGGTAGGCGTTCGTCGGGAAGTGGCCCCGGTACCAGTCCGGTCCACGTTCGTAGTTGATGTCGAAGAAGTGCACCTCTTTCGTCGTTGCCGCCCCGACCGCGGGGTGCTCGATCAGGTACTGGTAGAGCGACGTGGTGCCACATCGTTGTCCCCCGACGATCACGTAGTCGGGCATCGCGCGCGACCGACTCGTGGCCGTGCCGTAGCGCTCGACGCCCGCCCTGACGAACTCCTTGACCGGTCGGGGGAACCGCGCCCTCAGGGCGAAGTTGGCGAGGTTCGTCACCGCGGCATCCCTTCGGGGTCGTCGGCGAGGTACCGGTACCGCCGGAGTAGGGGCCAGGCCACGGCGCTCACGACCCGCCGGTCGCGTGGCGCCAGGTCGGCTCGCCACGCCTCGTCGACCCGAAGCGGCAGTGTGCCGGTCTTGAACCGCATGGGGTTCCCGGCCGCCGTGTGGTTCGCGGCCAGCTCGATCTTCTCGGTCGTGACGAAGGCGAGATCGTCGGCGGCGAGCGCCACCCCCATGTGGTCCGCGATCGCCGTGAGTACGCCCCGCGGGTCGCGGACGAACGATTCGTAACGGACCCGCAGGTCCGGCACGGCCTTTCCGAGCAGCTCGAACGTCAGGTTGGCGGCCGACCACCTGGCGGTCGACTGCAGCGGCGAGTAGGTCGGCATGTAGTCGACGCCGTCGACGATCTCGGGCCGCTCGACGACCTTCATCGAGGAATGCGCCACGCCTCGAGCGTCTCGCACGAGGTGCACCAGCCGCAGGTCGACGTCTCGAAGCCGGCGCAAGACCAGTCCGTGCGGAGGCGACATCGAGGAATCCACCACCACCTGGGCGCCGGACTCGTCGCGGATCGCCGCGAAGACGCGCGTGAGGTATTCGCCGTACCGATGGAGCTTGGCGGCGAACCGGGGCATCATCCGCGGGAAGGTGAGCCCGGGCATCGCGCCGACGCGGTCGACGTCGCGCTGGAGGCTCAGCACCTCGTTCAGATCGATCCGGTCCCATCCTCCGAAGGCACGCTCGCCCACCGCCTCCCAGAAGCGGCACGCCCGCAAGGGCTCACCGCAGCCGCACCGTTGGTTCTGCTCGAGGCCGCGATCCCACAGGTAACGGACCTCGCCCGAGGACCAGAACCCCGGGACCTGGCCGAGGGCGCGATCGAGCAGCGTGCTCCCGCTCCGCGCCTGTCCGCCGAGGTAGAGGACCATCGGTCGGTCCGGTCGGTTGTCGTTCCCCTCCATCGGGCCAAAGGGTAGCGGAAGCGGTCGGCCCCTCACGTCGGCCCTTCGGGTACGCCCGGTCCGCCGAACGGGGGATGATAGCCTTCTGACGAAACGGGTCGGGAGACAAAGGGACGGATGGGATCTCAGGGGTTCGACGGTGCGCTGCACGGACGCGCCCCCGCGGGCGCGCTCGCGTGGGTGGGGCGTCTGCTGCTCGCGGGGAGCGTGCCCGCCGACGACATCGTCGTGGCCGACCGTCCGCCCCCCGGCTATCGATCGGTGCTCGCGTTCCGAGCCCTCCCCAATGCCCGCAAGCCCTATCTCCTGATGCCGCTCGACTCACGCGCCGCCGCCGCTGGCTCCGTGCATCACATCGGCAACCCTTTGAAGCGTCGATTGCGAGTGGCCGAATCCGCCCTGTCGCTCAGCTTCCAGTTGGGGATCGGCCAGCGGGTGCTCAACGAACGGTTGCACGTGTGCATCCCCGAGGCGCTCGCGCTTGGTGCTCCGACCCTGATCGACCGTGCGCGCGATCTGCTGGGCCAAGAGACGCTGAGCGCATCGGTGATCCTGGGAAGGGACCGACCGAACCGCAAGCCGGTGTTGAAGCTGCTCGGGAGCGATGGAGAGCCCGTCGCGTTCGCGAAGGTCGGCTGGAACGAGATCTCCCGCGCGCTCGTGCGGCACGAGGCAGGGGTGCTCTCGGCGATGCAGCAGGACCAGCGCACGCCGACCGAGTTCAGAGCGCCATCCGTGATCGCGTTCGACGAAGACGACCGGGTCGACCTGCTCCTCGTCACGCCCATGCCACAGGCGTCAGGCCTGCGTGGCGGTCCACCGGCGGAGGTGCCCATGCGCGCCACCCGCGAGGTCGCTATCGGCAGCGGCATGACGTGGGAGGCGCTCGCCGATGCACCCTACTGGGCGGCATTGGAAGACCGGGTGCGCGCCGCCTCCGCCGATGTCACCAACCCCCTGCGCGGGGAACAGGCGCAGGCGTTCGAACAGCTGGGGCGCGCGTATGGCACCCGCGAACTTCCCTTCGGGTCCTGGCACGGCGACTGGACCCCTTGGAACATGACACGGGTCGACGGATCGCTTTATGTGTGGGATTGGGAACGGGCCGAAGGACCGGTGCCGGTCGGCTTGGACCTACTCCATTTCGACTTCGATGTCCGCGTCAAGATCGACGGCCGCTCACCCGACCGGGCGATCCGAGACTCGATCCTGGGCACGGGACCTCGTCTGGAGGCACTGGGACTTCCTTCCGGACTCGCCCACCTGCTCGCCTCCGTGCATCTCCTCGAGATGACCCTTCGGTTCCAAGAGGCGCGCAGCCACGGGGTCGACGTGGCCGATACGATCTACGGGCCGGGGCTCCGAGCGATGCTCGACTCCCGAGCCGCCGCCTGACGCATGCGGGATATCGTCAAACGGACCACCGAAGGCTATCTCGCCGCCACCAGCGGATTGAGGATGTTGCCCGACTTCGCCGTGATCGGCACCCAGCGCGGCGGGACGACATCGCTCTACCGGTACCTCGCGGCCCATCCCGGCGTCGCCCCGACGCTGGTCTCCAAGGGCGTGCACTACTTCGACGTCGGGTTCGACCGCTCCCCCGCGTGGTACCGCGGGCACTTCCCGCCGCGCGCGTATCGGGCGTGGCGTCGCGGCGTGGCACGTCAGCCCTTGATCACCGGCGAGGCGAGCCCGTACTACCTGTTCCATCCCGCCGTGCCCGCACGCGTCGCCGCGCTGCTGCCTGACGTGAAATTGATCGCGATGCTGCGCGACCCCGTGAAGCGCGCGTTCAGCCACTACCACCACGAGTTCGAGGGCGGCTTCGAAACCTTTCCCACGTTCGAAGCGGCGATCGATGCCGAGCCCGGGCGGCTCGAGGGTGAGGCCCAGCGGCTGATCGAGGACCCCGCCTACGTGAGCTTCAGTCACCAACACCATTCGTACCTGGCCCGTGGGCGCTACGCCGAGCAGCTCGAATCGTGGTTCGCCCAGGTTCCGCGGGAGCGGTTCCTCATCTTCACGAGCGAGGAGTTCTACCGCGACACGGCCGCCGTCTATGGTGCGGTGCAAGACTTCCTCGGGCTCCCGCGCCATCCGCTGGCCGAGTTCAAGACCTATAACGCGCACGCCTACGCACCGATGTCCCCGGCCACGAACGAACGCCTGCGCGGGTACTTCCGGGAGCCTGACGGGCGACTGTCCGAGTTGCTGGGCCGCGATCTGGGCTGGGATCGATCCCGCTAGAAACACTGCCCCCCAGGGAGCCTCAGCTACATCCTTCGGCTTACGCCGTTTGTCGTACCCGAGCTGCTACACTGCGGGCCTCCCTCCAAACCTCTCAGCCTGTTCGTGCTGTCCGATGCATGGTCCCCCCGGGCTGGGGTAAGGAGGTGATAGGCGATGGGACAGCTACCCATCCAGACGACCCGGGCCCCGAAGGCCCGTCGGCACGTCGGGGCGAGCATCATCACCGCCCTCCTCGCCGGAGCCCTCCTGTGGGCCGGCGCGGGCGTTGCTTCTGCTGTCACGGTACCTGCGGACGGCGCCTATTTCGGCGCCTACGTGCAGTCCCAGGGCAGTCAGGCGCCGATGGACGCCGTGAACTCGTTCGAGCGCCTGGTCGGGCGCAAGATCAAGGTCGTGAACAAGTACCACCCGTTCACCGACCACAGCTATCGCTTCGAAGCCGATCTGATCGCAACGGGTCACATCCCGATGATCAGCTGGCGCGCCACCGACGACGCGCTCGACGGTCACCGAGCCGAGAAGATCGCGAGCGGCCAGTACGACAGCCTCATCCGTACCACCGCCGACGCGCTCAAACAGCTCGGCGGCAGGGTGCTCCTGCGGTTCGCCTGGGAGATGGATCAGCCGCCCGGGGAGCGCCAATACATCGGCTCTTCGTCCGAGGTGATCGCGGCGTGGCGACGCGTCTATAACATCTTCCAGTCGCGCAACGCGAACAACGTCGAGTTCCTGTGGGCACCGCGCGGCGCCAGCTTCAGCAAGAGCGTCGGACAGACCTTCTATCCGGGTGACGCCTACGTCGACTGGATCGGCGGCTCCGCCGTCCCGCTCGACAACTGGAACTCCTTCGGGAGCATCTTCGACGGCTTCTACTCGTGGGGGTCTCAGCAGTCCAAGCCCTTGTTCATCTGGGTGGGGATCCGTGAGAACCCCAACTCGACGGCGTGGAAGGCCAGCTGGATCTCCGACATGAGCGCGACGATCCGCCAGAGTATGCCGGCGGTGAAGGCGTTCGTGTATTACCACGCGCTCTCGCCGAAGGGATACCGCTTCTGGGTCGACACCTCGGCCTCGGCGCTGAGGGCATACAAGGACATGGGGTCGAAGAACTTCTTCAATCCTTAGACCGTCGATCTCACGATCGCATACCAAGCCCGGCCTCTTCGGCCGGGCTTGGTCGTGTCCGGGCCCTCGTGACGATACGTGGAGACTCCATGACGCCTGCTCAGAGGGGGTCTTCGGAAGAAACCCATCTGGTATACAGGGTGCCTGCCAGTCTTCCGACATCAGGAGTCATGCGCCCAGTGGAATTCGAGCCTCAGCAGCAATCGGCCACGCTCAGGGACTACGTCGGTGTCGTCCGCGGGCGACTGCGGGTCGTCGCGATCGTCACGATCATCGGCCTCGGCCTCGGGACCCTGCTGCTGCTGCGCCAACCCCCGGCCTACCAGTCGAAGTCGCAGATCCTGGTCAACGACATCGTCACCGAGGCGGGACAACAGCAGCCGCCCGACCTGAACACCGAGGCCGAGATCGCCTCGTCTGCCGCCATCGGGGATCCGGCGGCCAAGGTGCTCGCGATCCCAGGCGTCGACGGCACCGCCTTGCTCGATCGCTACTCGATCTCGATCCCGTCCGATGCCAACGTGATGTCGATCACGTTCACCGACCCCGACCCGGACGTGGCGAGGCAGGGAGCCAACGTCATCGTCGACACCTACCTCGAGGTCCGCCAGGCTCAGGCCGACAAGGCGCGACTGGACCAAGTGACGGCGCTCACCGACACGCGCACGAAGTTGCGGGAGAACCTGCGGCAGCAGTTCGGGATCCTCGCCTCGTGCGAGCCCAACACGGCCCCTTGCTTCGACGCGCAGGCGACGGTCGATACCCTCACGCCACAGATCGAGCAGGTGAGCGCCCGGATCGTCGCGCTCGGCACGGCGCCCCCCGTCGGGGAGATCATCAGCGCGGCGACCGAAGCCAAGGACGCGACCACGCCGGGCTGGACCTTCGTCATCGCGGGGGGCATGCTCGGCTTCCTGTTCGGCCTGGTGCTCGCCTTCGTGCTCGAGGGGCTCTCGGGACGGGTGCGAGACTCCAAGGAGGTCGAGCGCGACCTCGGCACGCCGGTGCTCGGCAGCGTTCCGATGATGCGCGAGGGCAAGGGCAAGCTGGTGTCACGCGACGATCCGGCGAACGCGGGTGCGGAGGCCTTCCGGATGCTTCGATCCGCGATCCTGTATCGCGCGCAGGACGACACGCGTGTGATCATGGTGACGAGCGGCGGGATCGGTGACGGCAAGAGCACGACAGCCGCCAACCTGGCGGTCACCCTCGCCCAGGCCGACAAGAAAGTCATCCTGGTCAGCGCCGACCTGCGTCGTCCGAGCCTGCACGAGTACTTCGACGTGGGAACCGAAGGCGGGCTCGCCCAGGCGCTCTCGAACGGCGGGCACCCACCCGTGATCGCGACCGGCGTAGAGAACCTGGCCTTGATCCCGAGCGGTCCGCCCGTCGAAGCGTCGGCACACCTGTTCGAGACGAACGCGTTCCCCGCGATGATCCGCACGTGCCGCGAGCAGGCCGACTTCGTGATCGTCGACGCTCCACCGCTCGCGATCTCAGACCCCTTGCTGATGGCCCCGTACATGGACGGCGTCGTGCTCGTGGTCGACGCGAGCCAGGCCACCCGGGGTGGGCTTGAGCGGATCCGCGACATGCTGAGCCGGATCGGCTTCACGCCGTTCGGCGCCGTGCTGAACCGTCAACGCAACAGCGAGGCCGACTACCGCGCCGGCGATCACTACCGGTATCAGCCCTCGGGAACTGCCAAGCGCTGAGGCTCAGAACAGCTTGGCGGCGAGCTTCGCTCGGTACGTGGTGACGAGCGGATCCTCGGGACCCAGCACGGCGAACACGTCCACCATCGCCGTTCGGGCGGCCTCGCGATCGTCCTCGAGGGCCGCCACCATCCCGTCGAGCGCCTTCGCCCAACGGCCCGCAGCGGCCTCACGCCGGGCGAGACCGAGCGCGTCGTCTGCCGGGACGCTCCCCCACTCCTTCACCCTGATCGTCGAGAGGATCCGCTCGGCGTCGGTATCGGGTAGGAGCGGCGTGACGAGCTCGCGCGCCTCGGCGTCGTCGCCGCGCTCCACGAGGATGCGCGCCAGGCCGATCGCCGCGTCGCGGTTCCCGGGCTCCTTGTCGAGCGCCGCGCGATAGCCCACCTCGGCACCCACGAGGTCGCCGGCTTCCTCTTCGGCTTGCGCCTCCTCGGCGACGAGCTCCGCCTCGCTCGGCAACAGCGAGTCGACGAACAGATTGACCTCAGCTTCGGGGTAGGCCCCGATGAACATGTTGACGGGCTGACCGTCGCGGAAGGCGACCACAGTGGGGATCCCCTGGGCCTTCACAGCCTCCAGCAGCGCGTTGCCGACCGCGTTCGCGTCCACGTCCAGCTTCGCGAGCAGGAACGCACCTCCACGTTCGCCGGCGACCTTCTCGAGGATCGGACCGAGGGTGCGGCAGGGCGCGCACCACGCCGCCCACAGATCGACCACGACGGGGCGGGTCGCCGAGCCTTGGATCACCACCTGTTCGAAATCGGCGTCGGTGACCTCGACAACGTGCTGCATGGTGTCGCTCATCTCGTGCGGTCCGTCCTTCGTTCGTCGATGGGGCTGCTGAGAAAGGTTCTCACGCGGCGGCGTGAAGGGATGGGAGCTGTCCCGAGCCCGAGGCGGTCGGCGGTATCCCGGCGCGGCCCTTCGCGAACCGCCTGAGTCGCAGCGCGTTGGCCACGACCGTGACGCTCGAGAGCGCCATGGCCGCCGCCGCCCACATCGGGCTCAGCACGCCGAACACGGCCAAAGGGATCATCACCACGTTGTACGCGAACGCCCAGAACAGGTTCTGCGCGATGATCCGGAACGTGCGTCGCGCGAGCTCGAGCGCATCGGCCACCGACGACAGCGAGCCGCCCAACAGGCTGACGTCGGCGGCGGCGAGCGCCACGTCGGTGCCGGTGCCCATCGCGATCCCCACGTCGGCCGCGGCGAGCGCGGGCGCGTCGTTCAACCCGTCTCCGACGAAGACCACCGTGTTGCCGAGGCCCTGGAGTCGCCGGATCTCGTCGACCTTGCCTTCGGGGAAGACCTCGGCGGCCACCCGATCGATCCCGACCCCGGCGGCGACCGACTCGGCCGTGGCGCGGCGGTCTCCCGTGACCATCGCGACCTCGAGCCCGAGCGCGTGGAGGCGCTCGATCGCACCGGCGGCCTCCGGCTTGACGCGGTCCGCGACGGCCACGAGACCGAACGGGATCGCGTCCCGCCACACCGCGAAGGGCGTGAGTCCTCGCCCGGCCAACGTCATGGCGTCCCGTTCGAGCGCGTCGGGCAGCCCCTCGGGCCGCCCTACGCGCACCTCGTCGCCGTCGAGGAACGCCACCGCTCCGGCGCCGGGCTGGACCCGGTGATCCGAGGCCACGGGCACCACGATGCCGCGGCCTCGCGCCGCGTCGACCACGGCTCGCCCGATCGGATGCTCCGAGCCCGCCTCCGCACTGGCCGCGAGCGCGAGCACTCCGTCCTCGTCGACACCGTTCGCAGGCACGACGGCGGCGAGGGTCATCTCTCCCTCGGTCACCGTGCCGGTCTTGTCCAGCAGCACGACGTCGGCGGCGCGCGCGATCTCGAAGAGGGCGCCGCCCTTGAACAGGACGCCGATCTCGGCCGCCCGACCGGTCCCGGCCATGATCGCGGCCGGCGTCGCGAGGCCGAGCGCACACGGGCAGGCGATCAGCAGGACGGCGACGGCATGCAGCAACGCCACCCCCGGCCCCTGCGACGCCACGACCTGCCACCCGACGAACGTCGCCCCTGCGATCGCGATCACGATCGGGACGAACACCGCGGAGATGCGATCTGCGAGCCGCTGGACGGGCGCCTTGGAACCCTGCGCTGCTTGAAGCAGGCGTACGATCTCGGACAGCTTCGTGTTCACCCCGACCTTGGTGACGAACACCACGAGGCGTCCGTGGCCGTTGATCGCCGCACCCACGACCTCATCGCCGGTCGCGACGTCGACCGGGACCGACTCACCGGTCAACAGCGACAGGTCTACCCACGAGGAGCCTTCCTTCACCACACCGTCGGCCGGGATCTTCTCCCCGGGCCGCACGAGGACCTTCATACCCGGGTGAAGGTCCTCGATCGCGACCCTCCGTTCGCGCCCCTCGGCGTCGAGCACGGTCGCCTCCTTCGCTGCCCGCTCGAGGAGCACGCGTGACGCATCCCCCGCCGTCATCCGTGCACGGGCCTCGAGGAACTTGCCCACCAAGATCAACGTGACGATCACGGCGCCCGTATCGAAATAGTGCGCGACCGCGTCGCCACCCATCCTCATGACGTCGGTTCGCGCCGAATCAAGCACGGCCCACGCGCTGTAGCCGTACGCGGCGAGCGACCCGATCGCCACGAGCGTGTCCATCGTCGTGGCGCCATGGCGAGCCGCCCGCGCCGCATGCCGGAGGAACGGCCACCCCGCGTAGAACTGCACGGGCGTCGCCAGCGCCCACGCCCACCACATCGCGCCCGGCGCGTCAGGCACCACGAACGTGAGCGCCAGCACGGCCAGCGTGAGCGGCACCGCGACGACCAAGCGGTCTCGGAACGCGCGCACCTCCTCCGAAGGAGATCGGTCACGGTCATGCGGCCTGGCCACGTAGCCCACGCCGCGTACGGCATCCATCAGAGGCTCCAGCGCCCCGTCGGTCGTCCGCACTGTCGCCGTGCGCGTCGCGAGGTTCACCGTGGCCTCACCGACACCGCGCACCCCGCCCAGCGCATGCTCCACCTTCGTCACGCACGAGGCGCAGGTCATGCCCTCGATATCGAGGACCAACTCCCGTTCGCCTGTCCCGGCCGCCATGCCGCCTACTTCCCCGCGAAGCGGCCCACTGCCGCCATCAGCTCTTCGATCTTCTGGTCCCCGGACCCCTTCTCGATGCTCTCGCGCACGCAGTGGCGAACATGGTCGTCCAACAGACCCAGTCCGACCGCCTTCAACGCCGCCTGCACCGAGCTGACCTGCGTGAGGATGTCGATGCAGTACTTGTCCTCCTCGACCATCCGCTGGAGCCCTCGCACCTGGCCCTCGATGCGCCTGAGCCGATCCTGCAGATCCTTCTTGTTCATCGAGTAGCCGTACATCGGACTTCTCACATCCCTCGATCGGCCGGGTCCATCGCCAGGAACCGGGCGGGGTCCTCACGGAACCGCTCCATGCACGCGACGCTGCAGAACAGGTAGGCCTCGCTGTCGTGCTCCCAGGCGGCCGCAGCCGTTTCGGGCGTCACCGTCATGCCACACACCGGATCGGTCATCGTGATCCCCTTGTCTCATCTGTGTCGCCACCACACTCTACCCCCCTAGGGTATCTATCGTCCACTCCGCTCCCGAGGTGCGCTGCTAGACTCGCCTCACGGTGCCAGGAGACGACGTGTCGACGCGGGTCGCCCAACCCCTCCATGAGACGCTCGGCCTCACGTCCGACGACCTCCTCGCGATGTACCGCATCGTGCTCACCGCGAGGCTCCTCGATGAGGCGTCCCTGCGCCAGAACCGTATGGGTCGCGCGCCGTTCGTCGTGCCCGCCGAGGGCCACGAGGCGTGCCAGGTCGGAACGGCGTGGGCCATGCGTAAAGGGGTCGACGTCTGGCTCCCTTACTACCGCGACACCGCGGTGGTGCTCACTGCGGGCATGACCCCCTACGAGCTGTTCCTCGGGATCTTCGCCAAGGCCGACGACCCGTCGTCGGGAGGCCGTCAGATGCCGTCGCACTGGGGATGCAAGCGGCTGGGGATCATCACCAGCTCATCCCCGATCGCGACCCAGCTGCCCCACGCGTCGGGCATCGCGTACGCGATGAAGTACCGCGGCGAGGAAGCCGTCGTCGCGGCGTGGTTCGGCGACGGGGCGACGAGCGAGGGCGACTGGCACGAGGCGCTCAACTTCGCCGGGATCCACAAGCTCCCCGTCATCTTCGTCTGCGAGAACAACCACTACGCGATCAGTGTCCCCCAGGCCAAGCAGATGGCCGTCCAGGACGTGGCGACCAGGGCCGAGGGGTATGGCTTCCCGGGCGTGGTCGTCGACGGGAACGACGTGCTGGCCTGCTACGCCGCCATGAAGACGGCCCGCGAGCGGGCGCTTGCGGGCGAAGGGCCCACGTTGATCGAGTGCAAGACGTACCGATTCCTTGGCCACACATCCGATGACGACGACAAGACGTACCGAACCCGCGACGAGGTGGCAGAAGCGAGGGGCCACGACCCCGTCGAGGTCTTCTCGACGTACCTCGCCGACCACGGGGTGCTGGATACCCATGGAGCCGACGAGCTGCGGACCCAGGTCAAAGAGGAGATCGACGTCGCGATCGCCACCGCGTGGGACGCGCCCGACCCGACACCCGAATCCGCGATGCGCCATGTGTTCGCGGAGGAGCCGGCGTGAGCGAGAAGAACCTGGTGACGGCGGTTCGCGACGCTCTGCACGACGAGCTGGCCGCCGACGACAGGGTCGTCCTGCTGGGCGAGGACGTCGGCAACCGCGGCGGGGTATTCCGCGTCTCGGCGGGCTGGATGGAAGAGTTCGGCGAGGACCGCATCATCGATACCCCGCTCGCCGAATCGGGCATCGTCGGTGTCGCGATCGGCATGGCGATGCACGGCATGCTGCCCGTCGCCGAGATCCAGTTCGCCGACTTCATCTTCCCGGCGTTCGACCAGATCGTGTCGGAGGCGGCCCGCATCCGCTACCGGTCCAATGGTGACTTCTCGTGCCCGCTGGTGATCCGCACCCCGTGCGGGGGCGGCATCCACGGAGCGCTCTACCATTCGCAGTCGATCGAGGCGTTCTTCGCCCACGTGCCGGGTCTCAAGGTCGTCATGCCCTCGACGCCCTTCGATGCCGCCGGTCTGCTGCGCAGCGCCCTGCGCGACCCCGATCCCGTGCTCTTCCTCGAGCACAAGAAGGCCTACCGCGCCGTCACCGGCGACGTCCCCGACGGCCCGTATGAGGTCCCGATCGGGCTCGCGGACGTGAAGCGCGAGGGCGACGCGCTCACGTGTGTGAGCTACGGGTACACGTTGCACATCTGTCTGGAGGCGGCGGGTCGGCTCGCGCAGGAGGACGGCATCGAGGTCGAGGTGGTCGACGTTCGCACCCTGGCGCCGCTCGACATGGTCACGATCCTCGACTCGGTGCGCCGCACCTCCAAGGCCATGGTCGTCTACGAGGACAACCGCACGTACGGGGCGGGCGCAGAGATCGCGGCGACGATCGCCGAGGAAGCCATGGACGACCTGGACGCGGCGATCGTCCGACTGGGCGGGCCCGATATCCCCGCGATGCCGTTCGCGGCTCCGCTCGAGCACTTCTTCATGGACCCCGAGCCCGACCACATCTACCGGCGGATGCGGGAGCTCGCGCTCGCCTGAACCTCGGATCCCGCCGGTCCTCCGATCGGCCCGGTCCAGCCCCCGCCACCCAGGTAGCAGGTACAGGGGGCACGTCGACGGTCCGATACCCGTGGTAGAGCAACCGTGAGTTCACCCCGTCGAACTGCCGATCAGGAGCCGAGGCGATCGACCGGCCGACGCGATCTCTCCTTGATCGCGGCGTTGTCCGCCGTCGCCTTCTTCTTCAGCCTGTCCTTCGACGTCTTCGGCGGCCTTCACCGACGCCTCGACGGAGCACCGAACTCGGCCGATGCGGTCCTGGGCATCGCGGTGATCCTCGTCTTCGCCGTGACCGCCTTCGCAGTGGCCCGCGGCCGGGAGGCTCGCGCCGAGCAAGCGCTGCGCGCCGCGAGCGAGCAGCGGTATCGGGCCATCGTCGAGCAGCAACCGGGGATCACCTACACGTGGGACCCGGACGCAGGTCCCGACGGGTCGCCGACGGTCTACATCAGCCCCCAGGTGGAGCGCCTGCTGGGCTATACCCCCGAGGAATGGCTCGCCGATCCCGAGCTTTGGGTGCGGTGCCTGCACGCCAATGACCGCGACCGCGTGCTCGAGGCTTCGCACCGATCAGATCGTGACGGAGCCGCGTTCCGCGAGGAGTACCGGACCTACACCAAGGACGGCCGCCTCGTGTGGGTGCGCGACGAGTCGATCCCGGTCTCGCTTGATCTGCGCGGGCGACCCACCTTGCTCCAAGGCGTGATCTACGACATCACGGCCCAGAAGGAGGCGGAGGCCAGGCTCGCGGAAGCGGAGAACCGATTCCGGACGATCGTGGAACGCGTGCCGGCCGTGGCCTACGTCTGGGACGCCGCGGACCAGCCGGGGGACGTACCCGCCGCCTACATCAGCCCGCAGATCGAGCGGCTGATCGGCTTCACCGCACGGGAGTGGCTCGACGACCCGACCCGCTGGGCCCAGCAGGTGCATCCGGAGGATCTCCCGGCGGTGCTGGACGCCTGGGCCTCGGCCGTGGCGAAGGACCTCCCCTTCGTGGCCGAGTACCGCATCCGGCGGGCGGACGGCGCCGAGATCTGGCTCCGGGACGAAGCCGTCCCGGTAGGTCCCGGAGACCGGGGCCATGCCGTCTATCAGGGCGTCATGATCGACGTCTCCGAACAACGCGAGGCGCTCGGCCGCTTGGGTGAGGCCGAGGAGCGCTTCCGCCGGCTCGTCGAGCAGATACCGGCGATCACGTTCAGCGAAGACCCCGCGACTGGCACTCTGCTCTACGTGAGCCCCCAGATCGAGAACATGCTGGGCTACCGGCCCGAGGAGTGGCTCCTCGACCCCGACCTGTGGGCGGAGCTTCTGCATCCGGACGACCGCGCATGGGTCATCGCGGCCAACGACGCAGACACGGGCGATTCCTGGTCGGTCGACTACCGCGTGATCACCCGCGACGGGCGGAACCTGTGGGTCCACCACGAGACGGTCTTGATCCGCGACGATCAGGACGAACCCTTGTTCTGGCAGGGAATGATCTTCGACATCTCCCAACGCAAGGCGGCGGAGCAGGGTCTGCGTGATGCCGAGGAGCGCTACCGGACCCTCGTGGAACAGCTGCCCGTCGTCGTGTACATGGATGCCGTGGACGACGTGGCCACGGCGCTCTACGTGAGCCCACAGTATGAACGGCTGACCGGCTACACGCCCGCCGAGCGGCTCGCCGAGCCGGGCTTGTGGCTCCGGATGCTCCACCCCGACGACCGCGACCGCGTCACCTCCGAGTCCGACCGCGTGAACGAGACGGGCGAGCCGTTCGACATCGAATACCGGCTGGTCCGAGGGGATGGGGAAGTGGTCTGGGTGCACGACCACGCCTACATGGTCGACCTGCCCGGGGGGCACACCGCCTGGCAGGGCGTGTTGACCGACGTCTCCGATCGACACGCCGCGTTGGAGGCCCTCGGACGGCGCGACCTCGTCCTGCGGGCCACCGCCTTCGCCGCCGAGCGGTTCCTGCTCGCCGCCACCTGGGAGGAGGCGCTCGACGACGTACTCGCGCGCCTTGGCCAGGCCGTCGATGCCAGCCGGGTCTACGTCTATCGAAACCACCATGAGGGTCCCGAGGTGCTGATGTCGCAACACGCCGAATGGGTCGCCCCGGGGGTCGCGGTCACAATGCATGACCCTGAGAACCAGTCGTTCCCCTACGCCTCGGGGTTCCAGCGGTGGCGGGAGCTGCTGTCGTCCGGGCAGGTCGTGCATGGACCGGTGTCGATGCACCCGACGGATGAGCGACGGGACGCGGAGCTGGAGGACGTGAAGTCGCTGTGCGTCGTGCCGATCCGGGCGGCGGGCGGATGGTGGGGGTTCATGGGTTTCGATGATTGCGAACGGCCCCGCAGATGGACGAATGCCGAGATGGAATCGCTGCGGGTCGCGGCCGATACCTTAGGGGCTGCGATCGGACGCCAGGAGGGCGATCGCCGGCTCACGGAGACGCAGGCCCGCTACCGGACCTTGGTCGAGCAGATCCCGGCGGTGACCTACATGGAGTCCTCGGACCCCCCCGGCACCAAGCTCTACATCAGTCCCCAGATCGACGATCTCTTCGGGTTCACGCCCGAAGAGTGGAACATCGACGTCTGGCGAGCACAGATGCACCCGGACGACCGCGAGCGGGTGCTGGCAGAGGACGCACGGACGAACGAGACGGGCGAGCCCTTCGACATCGAGTACCGATCGATCACGCGGGAGGGTCGAACGGTGTGGGTCCTCGATCAGGCCGTGCTGCTGCGCGATACCGAAGGCAAGCCCCTCTACTGGCAAGGGGTCCGATTCGACATCACCGACCGCATGGAGGCGGAGCAACAGCTCCGTGAGGCCGAGGAGCGGTTCCGGGCGATCGTTGAGCACGTGCCGTCGGCGATCTACCTCGATGCCGCCGACGAGTCGATGCGCACCGTGTACATAAGTCCACAGATCGAGGCCATCACCGGCATCTCCGCGTCGGAATGGGTTGCCGACCCCCTCGCTTGGCGCAACGCGATCGATCCCGAGGATCGCGATCGCGTGCTCGAAGGCTATCTGCCTGCCGCACGGAGGCGAGAGCCGTGGAGCGACGAATACCGGCTCCGGACGCGCGATGGTCGCCAGATCTGGGTCCACGACGAGACCACCTTGCTCGCCACGGGCGACGCAGGCCCGACGTTCATGCAGGGCGTGATCTCGGACATCACCGAGCGCAAGCTCGCCGAGCGGACCCTGCGCGAAAGCGAGCAGCGGGAGCGGGAGGCAGCCGATCGGCTCCGCGCACTCGACGATATGAAGAACACCTTCCTCGCGGCGGTCTCGCATGAGCTGCGCAGTCCGCTGACCGCGATCCTCGGCCTCTCGCTGACGCTCGAGCGCACCGGGGGTATCAGCGAGGAAGACCGGGACGACCTGGTCGTTCGCCTCTCGGCCAACGCCAAGAAGCTCGACCGACTGCTGAAGGATCTCCTCGACATCGACCGCCTGAACCGTGGCATCGTCGAGCCGGCCTATCGAGCCACCGATATCGGCGCGCTCGCGCAGCGGACCCTGGAGAGCTTGGATTCCCTCGCGGACCGAGCCGTCGTCTCCGCTCTCGGCTCCGTCGTCGTGCGCGCCGATCCCGCCAAGGTCGAGCGGATCATCGAGAACCTCCTGACGAACGCCGCTCGCCACACAGGTCCGGACCGGCGCATCTGGCTGCGGGTCGAGGGAGTCGACGCAGGTGCGATGATCGCCGTCGAGGACGATGGCCCTGGGGTCCCGCCCGAGATCAGGGCTGAGATCTTCGAGGCGTTCCGGCAGGGACCCACCGCGTCGCCCCACTCCCCCGGGACGGGCATCGGGCTCTCACTCGTCGCTCGGTTCGCCGCCCTTCACGGCGGGCGTGCGTGGGTCGACGAGCGCGAGGGAGGAGGCGCTTCGTTCAAAGTGTTCCTTCCCGAGATGCCGCCGGGTGACGACGTCGGCCTCGAGCCGGATCGCCCGCGAGGCTCGCTCCGCGCGATCGACGCGGGCTGATCAAGCGTCGTCGCGGTCCTCGGCGCCCTCGCGTCGGAGCCAGGCGGCGAGCGAACCTCTGCCTCGCTTGCGCCGCTCCCGGATCCGCTTGGATTCCTCCGGGGTGCGGACGCGGGTGAGATCGGTCTCGGCGACGTCGTGCCGGTTCAGGAAGCTGGACCCCACCGCCTGCACGATCGCGGCGAACGGCAGCGCGAGGAACGCGCCGACCACGCCGGAGATGCTCGCCCCCGCGATCGCGCACGCGAAGGCCAGCGCCGGGTGCAGCTCCATCGTCTTCGCGGTGATCCGCGGGCTCAAGACGTAATTCTCGAGCTGCTGATAAGCGCTGAAGAAGATCAACAGGACCAGCGCGTCGCCCGGCGCCTGCACGACGGCCACGAGCAACGGCAACGACATGGCGATGTACGTGCCGATCGTGGGGATGAACTGGGACACCAGACCCATCCACACGGCGAGCGGCACCGCGAACGGAACGCCCAGCACCGTCAGCACCAGGAACGTCGCGGCGCCCGAGAAGATCGCGAGGAGTAGGCGTGAGTAGAGGTACGCGCCGGTCTTCTCGATCGCGACCTCCCACGTCCACAGGACGGTCTCCTGGTGGCGCCGCGGGACGTACGAGCAGATCGCCCGCCGGAACCGGGGGCCGTCGGCCGTCAGGTAGAAGGTGAACAGCCCGATCGTCAGCAGCTTGAAGATCGTGCCGAGCACCGAGCTGGCGACGCCGAACACGTTGCCGGCGATGTCCTTGGCGAACGTCGAGACGGCTGAGTTGGCGTCGGTGAGTTGCGTCGTAAGCGTCTCCACCGAGACCTCGATGCCGAACCACCGCTTCGTGAACGAGCCCACGGACTCCAAGATGTCGGGCGCTGCCTTGATCAGTGCCTGGATCTGCTCCACGAGGAGCGGGATCATCAGGGCCACCATGATCACGCTGAGGATGGCCAGCCCGAAGAGCAGCAGCGCGGTGGCGAGGCCGCGCCGCCACCCCCGCTTGGCAAGCCAGTCCACCGCGGGCTCAAGGGCGAACGACGCGAACAGCGCGATCACGGCCCAGATCAGCAGGTCGCGGACCTTGCGGAAGAACGCGAGGAAGGCGAGCGCCCCGAACGCGGTGATCACGACCGCCCCGAGGAGCTGCCAGATCCACGGCCACGGCGGGAGGCGCGTCTCGACCTCGTCGGCTGCGCCGGCGGTTTCGATCGTCTCGGTGGGTTCGTCGCTCATCGTCGGGTCCTCTTGACGGTGGCCAGCCTACCCCGGGTGCACGACCAGCTCCGTGAGGCGCCGCGTTCGCGCGCATGCCGCCTAGACTCGGTCCGATGACCGAGCGCGACCACAACCCCGCGAAGCGCCGTCTGCACCTGCCGATCGTCGGCGTCACGAACGGCCCCGGCGAGGCCCTCGGTGTGAACGGACGCGGGGAACGCAAGCCTCCGTGGTTGAAGGTCAGGCTCCGGAGCGGTCCGAACTACGCCGCACTCAAAGGGATCGTGCGCGGGCGGGACCTTCACACCGTGTGCGAAGAGGCGATGTGCCCCAACATCCATGAGTGCTGGGAGGAGCGCGAGGCGACGTTCCTGATCCTGGGGTCGAAGTGCACGCGGCGATGCGGGTTCTGCGACGTGATGACCGCCAAGCCCGACCCGGCCGACGAGACCGAGCCCGCTCGGATCGCCGATGCCGTGCGTGCGATGGGCCTGCGCTACGTCGTGTTGACCGGGGTGGCGCGCGACGATCTCCCGGATGGCGGCGCGGCGATCTGGGCCGAGGCGATCCGGGCCGTTCGTGAGGCGGTCCCCGGCTGCCGCGTCGAGGTCTTGCCGAGCGACTTCAAGGGCGGGGAGACCGACATCGCCACGGTGATCTCGGCTGAGCCCGACGTGTTCGCCCACAACCTCGAGACGGTGCCGCGCCTGCACGAACGGATCCGCCCGGCGTTCGGCTACGACCGCTCGCTCGAGGTGCTCCGGATCGCGAAGCGCCTGCGCCCGGGTCAGGTCACGAAGTCCAACCTGATCCTCGGCATGGGCGAACGGCCCGACGAGGTCGGCGCGGCGATGCGAGATCTCGTCGCCGCGGGCTGCGACATCTTGACGATGGGCCAGTACCTCCAGCCCACCCCGTTCCATCTTCCGGTCGACCGGTGGGTCACGCCCGATGAGTTCGCCGAGCACGCACGGGCCGGCGAGGCGCTCGGGATCGGCCACGTCGAGGCCGGACCCTTGGTGCGGTCCAGCTACCACGCGGGGCGACAGCTCCAACGCGCGGTGGCGAACGGCGTGACCCAGCCCGCGCTCGGCTGACCATCGCGGCACGCCTGACGGTGGGGCTGCGATGCGGAGGAGCCGGCCTGTAAGCCGGATCCTGTGCACGGTCCGAAGACCGCCGGCGACCATCTCTCTCGGCGAGCGCGAACGCTCGCCCCCGGCCCGTTCGCCGGGCCGGTGCGGTCTACCCGACAGCTCGGGCGGGCCGCCCTCGAACGCTGCCTGCTTGACCTTGCTCCGGGTGGTGCTTGCCGAGCCGCGCCGGTCGCCCGGCGCGCTGGTGGGCTCTTACCCCACCGTTTCACCCTTACCGCCTCGGCGAACCGCGGCGGCGGTCTGCTTTCTGTTGCGCTTCCGCGAGGTCGCCCCCGCCCGGCTCTCGCCGGCACCCTGCCCTTCGGAGTCCGGACTTTCCTCGAGCCGAAGCCCGCGGCCGCCCGGCCGGCTCCTCCGGTCCGAGCATACCCGTCGCCGCCGGGCGAACCTGCGGCCGTAGACTCGGGCGATGCGTCGAGCGCTCGCCATGCTTGCTTGCGCGGCGCTCCTATCCGGAGCGTGCGCGCCCGCGCCCTCGGGTCCCCGGGAGCCGTTGCGGCTGGACCAGCTCACGGGGGATGAAGCCGCCAACTCGGCGGGCGCGAGGGCGACGGCGATCGCGTTCGTCCGCGGCTACGCGGCCGCGGACCCCAGCGGGCTCACGGCGATGACGTCCCTCGCCGGATCCGCGCCGATCCGCGGCTGGGTTCATTGGCAGGGCGTCCAGCTCGCACAGTTCCCCGGCACGATCGACGGCGTGGTCGACCTCCGTGATGCGGGGGTCGCGACGCCGGTGGCCGACATCCCGGGCACCTCCACGCTCCTGCGGGACGTCGCCGTCCAGGCCGACGTGACGTTCGACTACGACCCGGATCGAGGCGTTCCGTTCTCGACCACCAGAACGATCGGGTCGATCCGCGTGGCTCGCGACGAGGGTCACCCGTGGGTGGTCGTGGACCTGATCCGCGACGACCTGCCGATCTCGGCCGTGTTCCAGCCGGTGGGGGCCGTCGTGAAGGGAAACGCGATCACGGTCACGCTGGATTCGTTCGTCGCCGATCCTCGATCGAACGCCTGGCAGTTCGACCTGATCGTGCGCTCATCGCTCTCCGGGCCGCTGCGGCTCGCGGGCGCCGACGCGGCGCTCGTCGACGCCGGCGGCAACGAGATCTCGGTGGCGACCTCGGTGTCGGAGACACTCGCCTCGATCGGCGCGGGAACCGACATCGAGGGCCTCGTGCGGTTCGACGCGCTCGATCACGTGGGGGGCGTCACGCTCTCGCTGCGGTTCTCGGGACCCGGGGTGGCCGGAACCGCGGAGTTCCCGCTGCAGGGCCAGATCGAGGCCGTGACGGGGGCGGCGCGGGCCGCCTAAGCGACGACGTGGTCAGCGCCCGGCGAGCCAGGCGTCGACCCCCTCGTTCGCCAGGCGGTCGGGTTCGGTGTTGCGCTCACGGCGGACGTGCTCGTAGCGCACGTCGCGGAACCTTCGCGCCTGCTCAAGCACCGCGCGGTGCAGCGGCACCAGGTGCGCCGACTTCACCTTGTACCTGCCGGTCAGCTGATAGATCAGCAGCTGGGAGTCGCTGCGCAGGAGCACCTCGGCCGCGCCGAGCTCCGCGGCCCGCTTGAGCCCCTCGATCGCTGCGGTGTACTCGGCGACGTTGTTCGTGGTCTCGCCCAGCCCCTCGGCGATCTCGGAGAGCACGCTCCCCCGGGCGTCGGTGATCTGGACACCGATCCCGGCCGGGCCCGGGTTGCCGCGCGCCGCGCCGTCGCAGGAGACGGTCAGAAGACCAGGATCCGCCGGCAGTACTCACACCTCCGAACGCCCTCGGTTTTCTTGAGGTGGTCCAGCTCCATCGCCGAAAGCTGCTCGTGACAGGCCTGGCATACGCCGTCAACGAGCGCGGCCGCGCCGATCCCCTTCTTCTGCCTTCGGAGATCCTCGTAGAGCTCCAGGAGCTCGGGGTCGACGAGCTTCGCGATCGCCTCACGATCGCTCGTACGCTGCGCGATTTCACCGACGATCCGCTGGAATTCCTCGACGGCATCGGCGGACGCACGTTCGGCTTCGACTCGGAGCGCAGAGCTCCGCGTCTCGGCATCCGAGGCCGCGGCCGCGACGGTCTCGTGTTGTTCCATCAGAGCGAGCAATTCGTCCTCGCGGTCGCTCTTGCGTTTGGCGAGCGAGTCGATCTCGTGCTGGAGGGCCGAGAGCTCCTTCGCGTTGGCGATGCTGCCGTCGAACATGCGCTTGTGCTCCGCGGCTTCTTTCTGCGTCAGCGAGTCGAGCTCGGACTCGAAGCGACGTTGGTCGCGAGCGAGCTCGGCCAGCTCCAGCTGGAGCTCGCCGTGCGCCATCTCGGCTTGGTCGGCGACGGTACGCGGGCCGGCGACGACCTCCCCCGACTCCAGCGCGCGGTGGCGCGCCTGCAGCCGCCCGATCGCGGTGTCGATCTCCTGCAGCTCGAGCACGCGCTCCGTCCCCATGGAGGCGGAAGCCTAGCTGATGGGGACGGAACGCGGCCAGGAGCGCCCCTTACGGGAACTTGACCTTCGCGAACTGCCCGGCCGTACTCGTGCCCAGGTACGCCACCGAGGTGACGACCACGGCGAAGATCAGGGCGAGCATCAGTGCGTATTCGACCGCGGTGGCGCCGCGCTCGTCGAGCAGCCGGTCACGCAGCTCGGCGATCCAGACCTGCGCACCCACGATGTGGTGCAGCAGCATGTTCCCCTCCATTCCGGTGGCGGGGCCGCCCGGGTGCTCCGGGCGACCGCGCGCGCCGTCTTGGAAGGGTGTATCGGCATCACGGGGGTCGGATGTTGAGCCCGGGAGCCGAAGTCGCCTGCGGTCGTTCCCCTCGGCGTGGGGCGATAGTCTGGCGCTTGTATGGACGGCGAAGCACGAGATCGTGTCGCTCTGATCACCGGTGCAGGCAGCCCGACCGGGATCGGGTTCGCGACCGCGCGCGTGCTCGGGCGCGAGGGCGCCGCAATCGCGGTCGCGTCGACCACCGATCGGATCCACGCGCGCGCCGAGGAGCTCGGGAGCCTCGGCCACGAGGCCGAGGGGTTCACCGCCGATCTCACCGATCGTGCCCAGGCGCGGACGCTGGCGGCGACCGTGCTGGAGGCCTTCGGCAGGATCGACATCCTCGTGAACAACGCCGGCATGGTGACCGTCGACATGGACGAGCAGTCCGCCGGGTCGTTCGCCGAGCTTGCCGACGCGACCTGGGATCTGGATCTCGCGATGAACCTCGGCACCGCGTACAACATGACCCGCGCGGTCGTTCCGGGCATGCTCCAACGCGGCTGGGGCCGCATCGTGATGGTCTCGTCGGTCACAGGGCCCCTGGTCACGACCGAGGGCTCGGCCGGGTACTCGGCAGCCAAGGCCGGCATGGACGGGCTGATGCGCGGCATCGCGATCGAGGTTGCACGGAGCGGTGTCACCGTGAACTCGGTCGCGCCGGGCTGGATCGCGACCGGCTCCCAGACCCCAGACGAGGCGGAGGCGGGTCGCTACACGCCGATCGGTCGCTCGGGATCGCCCGAGGAGATCGCCGAGGTCGTCGCGTTCCTGGCGTCCGATCGAGCGAGCTATCTCACGGGCCAGTCGATCGTCGTCGACGGGGGCAACACGATCCAGGAGGCGAAAGGCCCCTGATCTCCAGCAGGTCCCTGCTTCGTCCCAGGATCTTGATCGCCGCGGCGCTGGCCCTCACGATCGCCGGCGTCTGCGTGCGACTCGGGATGTGGCAGCTCGACCGTCTCCACGGCCGGCGCGAGATCAACGCGTCGATCCGCGCGGGACTCGGCCGGCCCCCGCAGCCGCTCGACACGCTCCTCGGCGAAGGGCCCGCGGCCTCGCTCGGCTATCGGCTCGTCACCGTGACCGGAACCTACGACGACGACGACGATGTGATCCTCTACGGGCGCTCGCTCGAGGCCCGCAACGGCAACCACGTGCTCACGGCTCTGCGCCCGAGCGGCGGCGGCCCGCTCGTGATCGTGGACCGCGGATGGGTGCCCGTCGAGATGGATACGCCGCCGCTCGAGGGCGCCGCGCCACCTTCGGGCGAGGTGACCGTGACCGGCGCGCTGTTCCCGCCCGACGGGTCGGGCGGCGACGCCCTCGGGGCCAGAACCGTGAGCCGTGTGGATCTCACCCAGATCGCCGCCACGCTCGGCACCCGCGTCTTGCCGATGTACGTGCTGTTGTCCGCGCAGGACCCGCCGCAGCCCGGGCCGCTCCCCATACCCGCGCCTCTGCCCGAGCTGACCGAGGGGCCTCATCTGAGCTACGCGTTCCAGTGGTTCGCGTTCGCGACGATCGCGATCGTGGGGTTGGTCGTGCTCGTAGGCCGGGACCTCCGCGACCAGGACGATCACGACGCCGACGGAAGCACGGGGCCGACCGGACAGGGATAGGCTGCCCCCATGGGATGCCTGATCGTCCTGCTGGCGCTGATCACCCCTCGGCTCGTGCTGTTCCTCGTCTGGCTCGTGAACGGGTCGTATCTCGCGCAGGCATACGACACGTTCTGGCTGCCGCTCGCCGGGTGGCTGGTCCTGCCCGCGACCACGTTGATGTACGCCATCGCCGAGAACGAGTTCGGAGGGATGCACGGTGGCGGGCTGCTGCTGATGATCCTCGGCGTGTTGATCGACGTCGGGCTGGTCGGCGGTTCGCGCGCGAAGCGCCGTCGGGCCGATTAGCCGTCGTTCACTCACGGTTGCGCATCGACTCCGCGGCCATGTCGAAGTACTCGTGCAACGCCGCCTCGATAGCGGCGGGCGGCTCGAGCGATGCGATCGACTCGCGCATGTGCGCGAGCCACCGGTCGCGAGCGTCGGGGCCGATCGCGAAGGGGTTGTGGCGCATCCGCAGTCGGGGATGACCGCGCTCGTGGGAGTACGTCTGGGGGCCGCCCCAATACTGCGCGAGGAACAACGTGAGCCGATGCCGAGCCCCGGCGAGGTCCTCGGGCTCGGGGTAGAGCGCCAGCAGGACATCGTCGGTCTCGACGCCCCGGTAGAAGCGGTCCACGAGCCGCTCGAAGAACGCCATCCCTCCGGCGGCCTCGTACAGGGTCTGCGGTTCCTCCATCGCCGGCGAGTCTACGGGGCCGTTCGGTGATCGATGCCGGCGTCAGACGACGTACGGGATGAACCGGCGAGGCACGCGGCCCTTGTAGGCCTCGTATCCCGGGTACCGATCCAGGAGCCAGTCCTCCTCCCGACGGCGCTTGCCCTCGAACAGGATCACGAGGAGCGCCGTCGGCGCGAAGGCCCACGGCGACGACCACAGCGACCACCCGAGCGTCACGAGCATGCCTCCCCCGTAGATCGGATGGCGCGCAAGTCCGTACACACCGCCCTCGCGGAGCTCCGCGCCCTCGGCCGGCGCTGGGAACGGAGTGAGCGAGGATCCGAGGTGACGGACACCCGCGCCGGCCAGCGCGAGCCCGACCGCGGCCGCGATGGCCCCGGCGATCCCGCACGCCGACCGCAGGCTCGCGGGCCAATCCGGGGCCAACACCCCCACGGTCAGCACCGCCAGCATGAGCGCGACCTGCGCCACCACCCATCGTCCGCCACGCCCGCTGAACCCGTGCGGGCGCGCTTGGCCGTCCATACTCGTCAGCCTACCCGGCGCCTCGGAACCTCGGTCATGCGCGTTGCGACGTCATCGATCCCTGGTAGCGTGGTCGCCGAGGGTACCGATCGCGGTTCGCTTCGAGCAGTTCCCTCACCCCCGGCGGATGTCACGCCGGCGCCTGACGGGCAGCAGTAAGGCCCCGACGGCGAAGGAAGGAGGGATCGTCATGGCAACCGGTACCGTGAAGTGGTTCAACCCCGAGAAGGGGTTCGGCTTCATCACCCCCGAAGATGGCAGTGCAGACGTGTTCGTACACTTCAGCGCTATCACCGGCGAGGGATACCGCAACCTGGAAGAGGGTCAGCGCGTCGAGTTCGACGTGACCCAGGGCCAAAAGGGCCCCCAGGCCGCGAACGTCCGCGGCGTCTAGCCGCGAACGAGAGCTTCGCAACGACGAGAGCCCGGCGCGTACGCGCCGGGCTCTCGTGCGTCCGGGGTCGCGGTGATCAGGGCGTGAGCCGCGCGAACCGCACGTCGGCCGAGTTCGACGAGGTGCCGGCGACGGCGTACAGCAGCAGGAAGTCCCTGCCGCTGGACGCGATGCCCTCGTAGTCGCCGAGGAAATAGCCGCGCGCGATCGGCGCCTTCTCCATGTCGAACGTGCCGCCGACGGGCACCTCGGACCACGACGACGGCGAGGTGCACGCCGCCGCGCACGAGGTGAACCAGTAGCTCGTCGGCAGTCCCGGCGCGGAGGTGTTGGCCCGCAGGTCGTAGTACGCGACCCCGACGGTGCCGTCTGACGCGACCGCGATGCTCGGGGTGAAAGCGTCGGCCGTGAGCGGAGCGCCGTCGATGCGCACCGGAGCGCTCCACGTGCTCCCACCGTCGCTCGACATCGAGAAGGCGACGTGTGCGTGCCCCGTGGCGAACCTGCCGTCCTGCCACACGGCGTAGAGGGCGCCGCTGCCCGGATCGGCCGAGACCTCGGGGACGATGTCGCCTGTGCGGAGCGCCGTCCCCGTGTCCGGGTCGACAACCTGCACGAAGTTCAACGTCGACACGATCGTGGCCTTGCTCGACCACGTGGCACCGTGGTCGGCCGAGGTGATCACCGCGACGTTGTAGCCCTTGGCCTGTCCCTTGTTGTCGTTGCGGATCAGGTCGAACAGATCGACGAGCGTGTGGCTGCGGTCGGGTAACACCACGATCTGGTTCCCGATCGTCTGGTTGTTCGTCCCCAGGTTGAAGATCGCGCGCGCCGTCTCCCACGACGTGCCGCCGTCCGTCGTCCTCGTGAAGAAGGTCGGGCCGCGGTAGCCCGAGGTGTTCTCAGCGCTCTTGAGCGACCCCTTCCCGGGCGGTGAGTCGAGGCGGTCCCAGATCGCGTAGACGAACGAGCTGTCGTAGGGATCGGCCGTCGTCGAGTTCTTGTCGTTGAACAGGGTGGGGTCGGAATCGTCGGCGAGCAGGATCGCCGGCCCCCAGTGGAGCCCACCGTCCGTGCTGCGGTTCACGGCCATCCCGCTCGGGTTGTTCACGCCGGTGGAGAGCTTCGTCTCGACGAGCGACATCTGATATAGCGTCCCGTTCGGGGAAAACGTAACCCATGGGTCGCTCGCCCGAGTGAACCGGGGATTGCCCGTGCACGCGGATTGCCCGGGCACCGGGATCGACCGGAACGTGGCACCGCCGTCCGTGCTCACGCCCACGGTCGAGCCGCGGGCCGCGCCGCTCGACCAGCGGTCCTGCTGCCAGGTGCCAACGATGTTCGAGGAGTTGCGGGGGTTGACCGCGAGCCAGGGCTCGACCTCGGTGTTGGGGTACAAGGTCCCCGGACCGCCGTCGGCAGCCGTACAACCGGTGAGCGGACTCGTTCCCTCGCTCGCGCCGACGATCGGACCAGGTTGATAGGCGACCGCCGCCGCTCCCGTCACCAGCACCAGGCCCACTGCCATGGCTATCGCACGTCGCATCCACGCTCCCCCTCTATCCGTAGTGCATCCGGGGGACTCTCACGCGAGCCACCGAGGTTGTCAAACCGAGACTTTGCCGCGTGAGCGGGGCGCCGGTAGGCTCCCCGCCAGACGACCCCGGAGATGGTTGCGATGCGTACCCGGTCCACCCCGATCGTTCTCGGCTCGGCCCTGGCCCTGGGGCTGGCGACGATGCCGATCCTCGCTCCGCCCGCGTCGGCCGCCTGCCCGCGCTACGGCCCAGACCACGTGGCAGGGAACGTGCACATCGCGGGCATCAACGAGATCTCGGGCGTGGTCGCCGGCCGGCGTTGGAACGTGCTGTGGGCCGAGGAGGATTCGGGCAATCCCGAGCGCGTGTACGCCGTCTCTCCCACCGGCCGTACCAGGGCGAACATGGAAGTCCGCAACGCGACGAACCACGATTGGGAAGACATCACGTACGGCGGGGGAAGGATCTGGCTCGGCGACATCGGCAGCCGTCGCAACGTCGTGCAGGTGTATTGGTTCCCCGAGCCGCGACTCGGTGCGCACGCCGTGCGCGCCAAGGGGGCCGACCTGCGGTACGAGCAGGGGGCAACACACAATGCCGAGGCGATGTTCATCCTGGGGACCAACCTGTTCGTCGTGACCAAGGAGCGGTCGGGCTGGCAGGGGCTCGTGTACCGGGCGGGCATCCGTGGCCTGAGGGCCGGGGGGGCGCGCACGATGCACATGATCGGCCGCGTCACGATCGGCAACGTCACGGGGGCCGACGCCGGCCCGCTCGGGTTCATCGTGCGCAACCTCAGCGGGACCGCAGAGTTCTACCCATGGCGCGGCGGCCGCAGCGTGACGAAGGCGTTGCGGGGTGCCCCGTGCGACCTCACGGTGGGGCGCGGCGAGTCGATCGCGTTCAGCCGGTGGAAGACGCGGCTCTACTCGATCTCGGAGGGCACGAACCCCGCCGTGCGCTACGTCGCGCGTCGCTGAGGCGGGTGGGCGCCCGGCGGCGGCTCGGAACTCACCCTCGTTAGACTGGATCGCGATGGTTCCCGACGCCAGCATCGCTCGCTCCAGGAGGAAGACCCTATGACCGAACCCTCGATCGACACCGCCGCACTCCGAGAGACGGGCCTGTTCGCGGGTCTGTCGGATCAGGACGTCCAGGGCATGCTCGACGTCGGCGAGCCACTCACGTTCTCGGCAGACCAGGCGGTCTTCGAGGCGGGCGACCAAGGGGACGCGATGTACGTCGTGGCCGAGGGGGAGGCACGCGTCGACGTCGGAGGTCGTTTCCATATCCTGAAGGCGGGCAACTTCTTCGGCGAGATGGCGCTGATCGCGCCCGGCAGGCGGATGGCCACCGTCAAGGCCGTAACGGACCTCTCGGTACTGCGCATCCCCGCGGAGCGCTTCGAGGACTTCCTCCTCGAGCATCCCTCGGTCTCGGTCGCGCTGCTGAAGGCACTCGTGGTGCGCCTGCGTGAGGTCGAGCAACGCATCGATGCTTGGATGGCGTAGCACCGGCCGCGGCACGCGGGCACCGCTCTCTCCCCCCAAAGGCCGCCAGGGACAGGACCGGACGGCCCGCGGTGCATCTTCGTCCGGCGTGGAAGGATGGGCGCATGAGGGTCGGGCTGCCGCGCATGCACAAGGAAGCCGGGGAGCATCGCGATTTCCTGCCGACCTTCGTGGAGGCGCTCTGCCGTGATGGCGCAGAGGAAGTCGTGCTCGAAGACGGCTACGGGGCCGGGATCGACGTCGAGCCGGAGGAATACCTCTCGATCGCGCCGTCCGTCAGGTTCGCGCCGTACCGTGAGATCTTCGACCAGGATGCGGTGGTCGTCGTGCGCTGCCCCGACGAGACCTCGATCGGCTGGATGCGCCCAGGCTCGATCTTGGTCACGATGCTGCACTTTCCGACCCGACCCGGCAGGGTGCGTCTGTTGCATGATGCCCGGCTCGAGGCCCTCAGCCTCGATTCCGTGCGAGACGACACCGGGCGCCGACTCGTGGAGAACCTCGAGGCCGTCGGGTGGAACGGGGTCGAGGCGGCCTTCCGCGAGATCGCGCAGATCCACCCGCACTTCGCACACCCGAGCCGGCGACCCCTCCGTGTGACCTGCCTGGGCGCCGGGGCGGTCGGTGGCCACGCGGTCCGCGCCGCAACGAGGTACGGGGATATCCGCCTGCGTGAAGAGATGGTCGCGAACAACGTGCCCGGCGTCGAGGTCACCGTGGTCGACTTCGACCTGACCTGGCACGAGGACTACATGCTCGGCCGGCTCGAACGCACCGACCTCCTGATCGACGCGACAAGCCGTCTCGATACTTCGGTGCCCGTGATCCCGAACGGCTGGATCGCGGCGCTGCCCGAGGACGCCGTCGTGCTAGACCTCTCGAGCGATCCCTACCTCCCCGAGGCCGACCCGCCCATGGTGAAGGGCATCGAGGGCGTGCCGCATGGCGACCTCGACCGATACGTCTTCTCGGTGGACGATCCGGCTTGGGAATCGCAGCCCGTCACGGTCGCCACCACGAACCGGCGGCTCGCGCTGTCCTGTTACGCCTGGCCAGGGATCCACCCGCGCCGGTGCATGGAGGTCTACGGCTTTCAGATCGAGCCGCTGATGACGCTCATCCTCTCGACACCCATCTCGGAGTGGGACGAGCAGAGCGGCAGACACGACGTGCGGGCTGCTGGGAGAGGAGCGCTCGCGCGATGGCGCACGACGGCCGACCGATGACGATCGGGTTCCCGCGGATGCGCAAGGAACCCGGAGAGCGGCGTGACTTCCTCCCGTCGCTGCTCAGGCGACTGGCACTGCACGAGACCGAGATCGTGGTCGAGCACGGGGTCGGGAGCGGGATGGGCCTGGTCGACGAGAACTACACGTCGATCGGCCCCGCGGTCCGGATCGCCTCGCACGCGGAGGCGTTCGAGCAAGACATCGTCGTCGTGCTGCGATGCCCCGACCTCGAGGAGCTCGACCTCGTCCCCACGGGCACGGCGCTCGTCTCGATGCTCCATTTCCCGACCCGTCCCGAGCGTGTCGCGCGCCTGCGCCGCGCGGGCGTCGAGGCGATCGCGCTCGACTGCATCACCGACGACACAGGACGCCGTCTCGTCGAGGACAGCCGGGCCGTCGCGTGGAATGCCCTCGAGGCCGCGTTCGATGCCCTCGAGCGCACGTACCCGCTCCTTCGAGACGCCGGCCGTCCGCCGATCCACGTCACCGTGATGGGGGCGGGAGCGATCGGGCGGCACGCCGTCGAGGCTGCCACGAAGTACGGCCGGATCGACCGGGCCGCGCGCCTGCTCGCCGCCGAGGTGCCGGGGGTCGAGGTCGTCACGATGGGCCGCAACCTCACGAACGACGAGTGCTACGTCGAAGAACGGCTCCGGCTCACCGACGTCCTGGTCGACGCGACGCAGCGGTCCGACCCGAGCCGGCCGATCGTGCCGAACGAGTGGATCGGTCTGCTGCCCGAGCACGCGGTGATCTGCGATTGCGTCGTCGACCCCTACCAGCTCGACGCCGACCCTCCGACGGTTCGCGGGATCGAGGGGATCCCCCAGGGCGATCTCGACCGCTACGTGTTCCCGCTCGAGGACCCGGCGTGGGAGCACGCGGTCCCCGGCGGCGTGCCCCACGAACACCGGCGCACGACCGTGTCGTGCTATTCGTGGCCAGGCGTGCATCCGCGCGCATGCATGGAGGTGTACGGCGTCCAGCTCGCCCCCTTGCTGGAGACCCTCGTCGAGCGAGGCGGCATTCCCGGGATCCGTCCCGACGGCGACTACCACGAGCGAGCGCTCGCACGCGGGTCACTGCGCCACTGGGCGCCGGCAGACGAGCCGGCGCGCTAGCTCCCGAGCACGAACATCCCGTTCGCGGCCCAGTCGATGCCGTCCATGCTCGGACCGCCGATCGTCGTCACGGCGCCGGCGGGATGCCCCGCACCGAACGGGTCGCCGCTCCACGCCACCTCATGGAGCGTGCCGTCGGCGAGCGCGAAGTACAGCGTTCCGTCGGCCATCGTCATCCCGCGGACCTTCGCCCAGTCGACGTGATCCCCTCTGCTCGCGACGAGCAGCGGAGCGCCCACGATCTGGCTCTGCGGCGTGAACCCTCGTGCGTAGAGCCGAGGCGCTCCCGCCACCGAGTAGTAGAGGAACCCGTCCTCGAAGAACATGCCGGTCGCGTCGGCGAGCTGCGACGAGAACGTCGGGATTCGCTCACGCGTCCCGGGGATGTGGAAGATCGACGAGACCGCGTGGTCGAGCCGATGCAGGTCGACCACCGTTCGGTGACCGACCGACGCCCCGTCGAAGGACCGGCGCACGAGCGTGCCCCGCTCGGTCCCCACGTAGAGCTGGCCGTTCGCCACGAACCCGCCGCGGATCCCCCGCCAGTCGACCCGGGCGGCAGCCCGGCTCGGAGGTCCGGCGGTCGTCCCGTCGAACGCCCGCACGAGGAGATCGTGGCGAGCGCCCGAGGGACTCACGGCGAACAGCCCGGCGGGCAAGCCGTACTTCACGGGAGGCGGCACCGAGATGCCGCCGGCGAGCGGCATGAACGCAAGCTTGCGATGGGCCTCGCCGTGGATCCGATCCGTGTCGCTTCCGAAGAAGAAGCCCTTCTGCGTCGCGACCATCGCGAGCACGCCCTTGCCCCGCGGGTTCCGCACGGGGTTCCAGCTGAAGGGGATCCCGTTCGCCGGATCATGCGCGGAGAACCCGGTCCGCACCACGCCGCCGGGGAAAGGTCCGGGGCAGACGCCGCACCTGAACGGGTCGTACGGGTTGTTCATCCACTGTTGATGCCCGCCCACGTAGACCGCCGCGCCGGTCGCGAGCACCGAGTGGGACGAGTCCCCGCCCGAGCGGGCGACCCAGTCCGGATGGCGGCCGGGTTCGCTCGCGGTGAGATCCCAGCGCGAGACCGAGTCACAGGACGGGTGGTCGGGATAGTTCGCCCCCGTCGTGACGACGGCCGCATAGGTGCCGTCGGGCGAGATGTCGAGGTCGCGCACGTAGTGCGGGAACAGCTCCAGGCACCAGCTGCGGCGGGAGTTGGGCTCCGTGAAGCGGAAGAACATGGTGCTCCAGGCGTCGACGGTCACCGGGATCCGATCGACGTCGAGGATCGCGATCTGTTCACGCGGCTCCCCGCCCGCGCGCCGGAAGTTGCCGGCCGCCAGCAACTTGGAGCCGTCGGCGGTGACGTCGATCCGCCACACGCGCATGGGGCTGTCGACGAAATCGAGCGGGGCGATCCACGGGCGGGTGAAGGGCAGGTCGAACGCCGGGTCCGCCGTCCCGTTGCTCACGTCGAGGCGCGCAAGCCCCGAGCGCGCCGCCCCACCGATCTGCGTGAACTCCCCGGCCGCGTACAGATCCGATCCCCGGCGCACCAGGTCGAGGACCTGGTCGTTGGGATCGGCCCGGAACGATGTGACGGTCGCCCCGGTCGTGGCATCGACCCGTACGAGGCGGTGGTAGGTGCGGCTCCCGTTCGCCCGATCGAACGATCCGCCGACGAAGACCGACGCGCCGTCGGGACCCGGCGCGAGCGCCTCGACCTTGCCGGACAGATCGGGGTGGAAGCTCGTGCTTACTGCTCCGCTCGTGGCGTCGAAAGCGAAGACGTAGTCGCGGGTCAGGTCGTTCGACGATCCCGCGTCTCGGACGGTCGTGAAGGTGCCGCCCACGAACACCGTCCCGTTCATGACGATGATCGCATTCACGCGCCCGTCGATGACGTCGGGTGTGAAGCCGGCCGGATCCTCGTTCGCGATCGACGTGTGGCCGATCTCCGAGGCGTCGGCGGGGGCCCCGATCGACGCGGTGACGGCGAGGATCGCCGCGAGCGATCTCAGGCGGCGCCGGGGGCGGTGCGGCATCGGTGGGGGTCCCTTTCGTCGAGGGGAGCCGGGTCCGCACCCACCCTAGCGCCCCCGAGCGCGAGGACGAGACCCGATACGCTTCGCGCCATGCAGTTCCATGACGTGGTGCGGCACCGACGGATGGTGCGGCGTTTCGAGCAGCGGCCGGTCCCCCGCGACACGATCGACCGCATCGTCGACGTCGGACGACGAGCGCCGTCGGCCGGGTTCTCCCAGGGGCTGGAGCTACTGGTGCTCGACACTCCTGAGACCGTTGCGATCTTCTGGGAGCTCACGCGAGATCCCGAGTTCGGATGGGATCCCGACGATGTCGCCGTCGGCCCCACGGTGATCGTGCTGCCGCTCCCCGACCCGCGCCGGTACCTCGAGCGGTATTCGCAACCAGACAAGATCGACTTCGGGATGGACGACGAGGCGAACTGGCCCGTGAAGTTCTGGGAGGTCGATGCCGCGATGGCATCCATGCTGATGCTCCTGGCCGCCGTCGACGAGGGGCTGGGCGGGTGGTTCTTCGGCATCACTCACGGGGAACGCGCGCTGCTCGACCGGTTCGGCGTGCCGGCCGACCTCCGGCCGATCGGAATCATCGGGTTCGGGTACAAGGCGGAGGACGAGGCCGCCACCGGTTCGTGGCGCTCGCGCGAACGGCGTCCGCTCGAGGACCAGATCCACCGCAACGGCTGGTGACTCGGGCGGGCCTGCTCCACGCAACATGAACTTGCCGTCGGCGGCCACGCCGAGCGAGAGGTTCCTTACGCCGGCGCCCGGCGCCACCTGGACGGGGATCGGGAAGGTGGCGCCGGGCATCCGGACGGTGGCGACGCGGGCCACGGAGCCCCGGGCTGCACGGCTTCACTCTCTCGCCGGACCATCCAGCCTCGCGCCAACGGAGCGTTAAGAGCGGGCCAAGTCGCCGCGGCCCGCATCCATGTGAAGATGCGGCCATGTCCGAGGAAGCCGCCCGCGAGCTCGCCCCCACGGGGGTGCTCCGAGTCGGTGTCGCGGTGGGTCCGGCTGCCTCGCCCGGCTGGGCGGTCGCCGACCAGGAGACCGGCGAGCCGCGGGGTGTGGCGGTCGACCTGGGCCGGGCCTTGGCACAGCGAGCCGAAGTACCGCTCGAGCTGATGCGCTTCGCGAGCTCGGGAGCGGTCACGGAAGCGCTCGCCGCCGGGTCGATCGACGTGGCCTTCATGCCGGTGGACGACGAGCGCAAGAGGGTCGTTGCGTTCGGGCCGAACTACGCGCTCGGAACGAGCACCTACCTCGTGCCGCCCCGCTCCCCAGTCTCGTCGCTCGAGGAGATCGACCGAGTGGGGACCCGCGTCGGCGGTGTGGAGGCGACCACCACGATCCGCGCTGCGCGCCGGACACTCTCGAAAGCGTCGGTGACCGGGACGATCGGCGCCGAGGAACTACTCGCGCTCTTGCTGGCGGGCGAGATCGACGCGGTGGCGCTCGGCCGCGACGCCCTGCAGGAGTGGGCGACGCTCGTCCCCGGCTCGAGGATTCTCGACGGCCACTTCTGGGCGGCGGGCACGGCGATCGCGGTCCCGAGGGATCGTCCGGCGGCGCTCGCGTTCGCGAGCGCGTTCATCGAAGACGCCAAGGCGGACGGTTCGGTCCGAGCCGCGTTCGACCGGGCGGGCCTGAACAGCGCGACGGTGGCTCCCTCGATCGAGCGGTGACTCCGTAGCGCGTGGAACAGCGACCCGGTACGGCCGTATGGCGCTCGTGTGCTGCCCGCGTGGCGTTCGGGTCGCGCCCCTTCCCTTCGCCCGGCGGACGCTCGACATTGGGCGCGTGGCGATGGGGGGGACGCACGTCGAGATCGTGGGGGCGAGCTTCGCCGGACTCGCGTGCGCGCAGGCGTGCGCGGCTCGCGGCCTCCGCACGGTCGTGTGGGAACGCAAGCGTGACGCCGGCGAAGGCGTGCGCACCACGGGGCTCCTCGTGAAGGAGGCTGCCGACGAGCTCGACCCTCCCCTCGAGCTCACGCGGAAGATCCACGGTGTCCGGCTGTACGGTCCGTCGCTCATGTGGGTGGACCTGGAGGCGCCCGGCTACTACTTCTACGCCACGGACACTCCGGAGCTGCTGCGCTCGCTCGCCCGGCGGGCCGAGGGCGCCGGCGCCGACATCCGATGGGGGCGGGCCTTCCCCGGCGACCGGGTCGCCCCGATGCTGGTAGGCGCCGACGGGCCGCGCTCCCATGTCGCGCGCACGGCCCGCCTCGGCGTCAACCGGCGATTCCTGACGGGGGTCGAGGTCGAGCTCGAGGATGTCGAAGGCGTCGAAGATCGCCTGCACGTCTTCCTCGATTCCCGGCTGGCGCCCGGCTATATCGGGTGGGTCGTGCCGGGGGTCGGGATCACGCAGATCGGGCTCGCGAGCAGCCGAACGGGCCGCCCTCCCCTGGACGCGTTCCTCGGGCGGGTCTCGACGCTCTTCGATCTGTCGTCGGCCCGGCGAGTGGGGAGCCGCGGTGGCCTGATCCCGGTCGGCGGCAGGGTTCGGCCGTTCGCCTCGAGCGACGTCGTGCTCGTAGGCGATGCCGCGGGCGTCGTGTCGCCGCTGACCGCCGGCGGGATCCATACCGCGCTTGGGTCGGGCCGAGCCGCCGGGATCGCGATCGCGAGCCACCTGCTCGACAGCGGCCCGGCGCCCGAAGCCGCGCTCCGCGGGGCGTTCCCCACGTTCGGGGCGAAGCGAGCGATGCGCGCCGCGCTGGACCTCCGTCCGCCGAACGCGCTCGTTGACCGGGCGTTGGGGAGCCCGCGGTTCCAGGCGCTGGCGCAAACGGTGTTCTTCCACCATCGCGGCCTATGGTCCGGGGATGCATGGCGGGCCCTCGTCCGCGCCCAGCGGTAGCGACACCGGCCCTTTGAGACGGCGGTGCGGCCGTTCGTGGTAGAGATGTCGGCACGAGGTCGACCGGTCGATGCGGCGCCTGGCCGCGAAGGAGCATGACCATGAGCAAGGTCTCGATGATGGGCTCGTTCACATGCCTGGACGGGAAGTCCGAGGAGATGGAAACCGTGCTCGCCACGATGGTCGAGGCAGCCCGCGAGGAGCCCGGGGTTGAGATCTACTCCTACCACCGTGGCGAAGGGAACATCTTCTGGTTCTTCGCCCTGATGGCCGACGCGGAGTCGATGCAAGCCCATGGCCAGAGCGAGGCGATGCAGACGGCCATGTCGGCGTTCGGGCCGCTCGCCGCCGGGCCACCGCAGATGACGGTCACCACCCCAGTCGCCGCCATCGGACTCAATCTCTGAGTCCAACAGTGGTGGGCGCTGAGGGACTCGAACCCCCGCTCTCCTTCTGTAAGGAATTTCGAGGCCAGATGGAGGACCAGGAGTTTCGCCTGTTCCGCAGTTCAGCGAACCTATCCGATAGCTGGGGAGAACGGGCGATTGATCAGCGTGAATGATCGTGACGCAACGACGGCCTAGCCAGCCGAGGACCCGATGATCGCCTCGTTAGGCCGCCGATCTTAGCGGCTCGGCGCACCAGATAGCTTCTCATGCTTCCGACATCGGACTCGCCACGGCATGCGCGCACGAGCGAGGGAACCGACCCGCGTGCCCTCGGCACTCTTGGTGCTAGCACCCTGGCACCCGCATGCCTGCGCTCTCGCCGACCACTCAATGGAATGATCCGATGAAGGCGTGACCGCAGACCGGACAACGATGGTGGGATCACGGGTCGAAGTGGAGCGGACGATACGGGAGCGAGCCGCCGGCTACCGCTTCCCGTGGCCGGTCGTCCTCCTCGGTGGGCTCCTAGGTGGACTCGCGTGGGGCATCGGTGCCCGGCTCTGGATGCGGTTCATCTCCGCCGACCCAGAGTTCAGCTGGACCGGCACTCTCTTCATCGTGATCGGTTTCGGGATCGCCGGGCTGGGTCAGTCCGGCGCCTACCTCGGCCGGCGCGCCGGCCTTCGGCGTTCACGGATGACCGTCCTTCGCGTCGTCACGTTCGCGAGCCTGCTCCCGCTCGGGATGGCGGCGGGCGGCCCGATGTTCCCGGCCGTGGTGCTGGCACCGCTCGCGATCGCCCACACGGATTGGTCCGGCCGGATGCGGCTGTTGGTCGGCGCGGTCGCGCTGATCCCCGTGCTGGCCACCGCGGGGATACTGCTCGACGATCTGTCCACGGCGCGCGCCGCGGCAGGATTCCTGTGGTTCCTCGCCGTGTACGCAGGCATCATCTGGGCCGCCCGGTGCACGCTCACGCCCCAGCTCGATGGTTGGCGGGCGCCCCGAGTCGTGCATATCGCCGGCGTGGCTGCCCTGGGGCTGGTGACCCTCAGCGAGGCGCTGTTCCTTCTCGGACCGAGGGTGTAGTCGGTCGATCTGGGCCAGCCCAGCCATCTCGGGGATGGAAGCCGCTTCGTCAGCAGGCGATCGCGGTGTCCCCGCCGTCGACGGCGCAGGTGTCCGTGCCCGGTCCCCCGATCGCGCGATCGCGCCCGTCACCGTCACGGGTGGACAGTGTGTCGCCGCCCCCCTTGCCGATCAGAACATCGGCGTCGCCCGTTCCCGTCTTGTCGGTGAGGACATCCGCGCCCGCGCCGCCCGTCAGGTTGTCGTTCCCGTCACCACCGGCGATCGTGATGGCACGTCGGAGCACGGAGCCGGTGCCGAAGCTGCCGGTCGCCGAGATCGAGTCGGCCCTCCCGTTGCCGTCGATCGCGAGCAGCTCAACGTTGTCCATGACCGACAGGTCGTAGTCGACTGTGTCACCCTCGCCGGCGTTCAGGTTGATCCGGGGCTGTCCCGTCGTTCCGGCCACGATCGAGTCACGCTGATTGCCACCCATGACTCTCAGGGAGTCGGTCCCGCCCCCGAGGCTCACGTAGATCTCGATCTCGTCACTCGTTCCGGGCTCGTCGGTCCGCCCGGGCTCGAATCGACCCGACGCCAAGCTAACCACCGCTCGTTGACCCCCTGCGCCCCCGACGATGTTGATGACCTCAGTGTTGGCGACGGTGGCGTCCGTGGCGCCGTCGACACAGCGCGTGCCGTTCACCTCGACGAAGTCACCGGCGCGCTCGACCGTGGCCGACCCGCCGGCGGCGATCTCCACCGTCACGAGCCCGACCACGTCGTTGTAGGTGCAGGTGAACGACTGCAACGACGAGGCCGGCACCCAGACGCCCAGCAGTGCCCCGATCAGCGCGGCGGTAGCGAGGATCGATCCGGACTTCTGCCGGGCACGCGCCATCATCGAAACCTCCACGTTCGTCGGAGCCGTGCGGGTCGTCCGCATACCGTAGGCCAGCGCAACCCGAGAGCGCAAACGGCCGCGCGTCCGAGCATCCGTCCACCCGCACGGGTCGCCATGGTGCCATCGACAGAGCACGGTCGACGCGCATGCTCAGGCTTCGGCCCCTCCTTCCAGCTTGCTACACGTGCTGGTTCAGCTCTCGTGTTGACTCAGCCCGTGAGTACGAGACCGGCTGGGATCCGGGCAGCTGGTGGTGTTCCTGCCCCTCCAAGATGCGCTCAACGGCGCTTCCAGTTGCTCCGTGCGCGGGACCAGTCCGTCACGATGCACATGCGATCAGCGAAACCTGGTCCTAGCCGCCATCATCGAGTCCGCAAACAGCGTCATCACGCCAGCCGACGAAGGCCCCGCGTTCACGGCCATCGACCGCACCGCACCGCGCCCCGCGACGGACGGGTCGTGGTCTGGTGCAACCACGCCGTGGACAACCTGAACCGCGGGCACTCCCCGTGACCACCGCAGTTCTGCATGCGCTCCAGGCGGGGTCAGGCGACCTCGCCCACCGGCACCGCGCCCGAGATCG
>JBDTNY010000029.1:0-10005 GCA_039933515.1 Actinomycetota bacterium | reverse complement strand
GTGCCGATCACCACGAGGTCGACCTCGGCGGCGTCGATGATCTTCTCCATCTCCGAGAGCTGGCCCTCGCTATAGCCCATCGCGGGCAGCACGGCGCCGACGTCGTACTTCTCGAAGGTCTCGGCGATCGTTCCGAACGCCCAGGGCCGAGGGTCAACGATCTCGGCGGCGCCGTTGCGCTCGGCGGCCACGACTCCGGCGCCGATCTTCATCGAGCCATGGGTGAGCGTGGGACCGTCCTCGACGACCAGCACGCGCTTGCCGCGGATCGACTCGGGTTCCTCGACGGTCACGAGCGAGTTCGCCTTGACGACCGTCGCGCGCGGATTCACCGAGGCGATCGTCGCATCGAGCTGGGCCACCTGCTCAGGCGTCGCGGAGTCCATCTTGCTCACGATGATCACGTCGGCGGCGCGCAGGTTGGCCTCGCCTGGGTGATACGTGAGCTCGTGCCCAGCCCGGAGCGGGTCGACCAGGGTGATCCAGACGTCGGGCGTGTAGAACGGCAGATCATTGTTCCCGCCGTCCCAGAGCAGCACGTCGGCCTCGGCCTGCGCCTGGGCCAAGATGTCGCCGTAGTCGACGCCCGCGTAGATCACGGTTCCGCTCGCGATGTGCGGCTCGTACTCCTCGCGTTCCTCGATCGTGCAGTCGTATCGATCGAGGTCCTCGAGCAAGGCGTACCGCTGCACGCGCTGGGCCTCGAGGTCGCCGTAAGGCATCGGATGACGGACCGCCACGACCTTCTTGCCCGCCTCTTTGATCGCGCCCGCGATCGCGCGCGTCGTCTGGCTCTTGCCGACGCCGGTGCGCACCGCGGTAACCGCGACCGTGGGGATCGTCGCCTTCAGCATCGTGGCGTCGGGCCCGAGGAGCACGAAATTCGCGCCTGCGGCTATCACCTCGCTGGCCTTGTGCATCACGTACTCGTGCGCGACGTCGGAGTACGCGAACACCACGTCGTCGACGTCGAGCTCGTGGATCAGGCGCACGAGCTCGGATTCGTCGTAGATCTGGATCCCGTCGGGATAGCGCGACCCGGCGAGGGACGACGCGTACTTGCGGTCGTTGATGAAGGGGATCTGCGTCGCCGTGAACGCCACGACATCGCTGCCGGCGTCGTCGCGGAACACGGTGTTGAAGTTGTGGAAGTCGCGACCGGCGGCTCCCATGATCAGGACACGACGCGTCGACATGGCCGATCCCTTTCGTCGAGAGATGTGATGCGCGGAGGGCGAACACGCCGGCCCCGCTCTTCGGTCGGGAGCCTACCCCAACGAGCTCAAGGCGGCGCGCTTGCTCCAGCTCAGACGCGCCGGTCCGGAGGCGGCGATCCCGGGAGATCGTCCGGCACGTCGATGTCGACGAGCGTCGCGCCGCGTGGATCCAGCGTCCGCCACGTGGCCTCGTCGACGATCGCGGTGTGGAGCCCCTGGGGCAGCGCGCGCAGCCGTCGCTCCCCATCGTGCAGCAGCACGTGCGCGACCTCGGTCGCCGGCGCGACCCGAAGGACCAGCGGCAGCGGCCTGAACCCCTCGCCGTCTTGCAGGGTCACCGCCTCGACCGCGGCCGCGATCGCGACCCGGAGCATCTCCCTCAGCACGTCGGTCACGAGGGTGGGCATGTCGCCCCCGACGACCACCGCGATCTCGGTCTCGGTCGCCCGCAGGCCTGCGAGTGCGCCGGCGAGGGGGCCTTCGTCCGCGGTCGCGTCGTTGACCAGGCGGACCGGCACGCCGGGCGGCATCGCGGGGCGGTCGGCTCCGGGTGCGAGCACGACGATCATCTGACCGACGACCTCGGCCAGGCGAAGCACGGGATGGTGGAGCAGCGGGATGCCGTCGACCCGGGCCGCGAGCTTGTCGGCGGCGCCGAACCTGGTCGAGCGTCCGCCCGCGAGGACGATGCCGGTGATCGTGACGGTCGCCGTCAGGGCGCGCCTTCCACGGCGGCGCCGCGGTCGCGATCGCGGTCGGCCCGGCGCTTACGTGCGAGCGGGTCGTCTCCCTTGCGGTTCTGGACGAACTGGAACCCGAATCGGCCCTTGATGCACAGGTGACCGCTCGTGACGGAGTTGTCAGCCGGCGAGGTCACCTTCACGATCGCGTTGTCCTGCACGTGTAGGTCGAGCTGGCAGCCGACCCCGCAGTAGGGGCAGATCGTACTGGTGACGGCCTGGTCGCTTTCGTCCCAGGTGCCGGCCTCGCGCATCTCGTGTTCGCTCGTGAACATCAGTGCGCCCGTGGGGCACACGCCGATGCAGTTCCCGCAGTACACGCAGGCAGACTCATCGAGGGGCACCGCGTACTCGGTCGAGATCCGCGCGTCGAACCCGCGGCCCGCCACGGCGATCGCGAACGTGTTCTGCGCGTCCACCCCGCACGCTTCGACGCACTTGTAGCAGAGGATGCAGCGCGAGTAATCCCGAACGTAGAGCTCGTTGTCGACCTTGACAGGCTGGTACACGCCTTCAGCCACGGACGGGTCCTCGGGTGGGTGGTGGTGACCCGGGGCTCTCGCGTCGCGCTCCTCCGCCCCGAGCGGGACCATGCGCGCGCCGAACCGATCAGGGTCGGCCTCGTAATCGCCCATCCAGCGATGGACGTCGGCGCTCGCGAGGTCCATCTCGACCGAGGACGCGAGGAGCTCCATAACGAGTCTGCGCGAATGCTGCACGCGATCGGTGTCGGTCGTGACGACCATCCCGTCCTCGACGCCTCGGCTGCAGGCCGGCACGAGCGTGCGCGATCCCTCGACCTCGACAACGCACACCCGGCAGGCGTTCTGGGGCGTGAGGTTCTCGGCGTAACACAGGGTGGGCGTGTCGACGCCCTTCGTCCGGCAGGCGTCCAGGATCGTGGCCCCTTGGGGGACGCGCATCTCGGCGCCATCGACCGTGACCGTCATCAGGCGCCGGGGTGGCTCCAGCGGCACTGCGGTAGCCATCACTCCTGCGCCTCAGTCGGGGTCGGAAGCGTGTCGCCCGCCAGGGTATCGGTGTCGTCTCCGCCGAAGACGCCGAACGAGGCGATAGCGGACTGCACGGCGTTCGCGGCGGTCTGCCCGAGCCCGCAGATCGAGGCGTCGCGCATCACCTGCGCGACGTCCTCGAGCAACGCGAGCTCGTCGGCACGCGAGCCAAGCGGCCGGCCCTGCGCGATGCGATGGAGCGCCTCCTCTTGGCGCACGGTCCCGACACGGCACGGCACGCACTGGCCACACGACTCGTCGCGGAAGAACCGCGCGATCCGTAGGCAGGCGTCGGTCAGGTCGGCGTCCTCGTCGAACAGCATCACGACGCCGGATCCGAGGGTATAGCCCCCCGCCCGGGCGTCCTCGAAGGTGAGGCGAACGTCTAGACGGTCGGGCCCGACGAACCCTCCGGCGGCACCGCCGAGCAGCACGGCCTTCAGCGCCGCGCCCTCGCGGACCCCTCCCGCCGCCTCGATCACCTCGCCGAGCGTGACGCCGTGCTCGTGCTCGTACACCCCCGGCCGCTCGACGTGTCCCGACAGGCAGAACAGCCGCGGTCCCGCCGATCCCTCGGTGCCGGTCTCGGCATACGCCGCCCCTCCGACCGTAAGGATCTCGAGGACGTTCAGCAGCGTCTCCACGTTGTTGATCCCGGTCGGCTTGCCGAACAGGCCGCGCTGCACGGGGAACGGCGGCTTGTTGCGCGGCTCCCCCCGCTTGCCTTCGAGCGAGTTGAACAGCGCCGTCTCCTCGCCGCAGATGTAGGCGCCCGCGCCCCGCCGCAGCTCGATGTCGAACCCGAATCCCGCCCCCATCACGTCGTCGCCGAGGTAACCACGGTGCCGCGCTTCGGCGATCGCGTGCTCGAGACGGCGAGTGGCGAGCGGATACTCACCGCGGACGTAGAGGTAGCCCTGTTCCGCCCCCGTGGCGAAGCCCGCGATCGTGAGCGCCTCGACCACTGCGAACGGGTCGAGCTCCATCATGACGCGGTCTTTGAAGGTCCCCGGTTCGGATTCGTCGGCGTTGCAGACGAAGTAGTGCGGGTGGACGGGCTGCTCGGCGACGGCCTTCCACTTCACACCGGTCGGGAAGGCCGCGCCGCCGCGGCCCATGAGCTTCGCGTCGGCGACCTCGCGGATCGTGTCTTTCGCGCCGAGCTCGACCGCGCGGCGGAGGGCCGTGTACCCCCCGTGGGCGTGGTAATCGTCGAACGACTCGGGGTCGACGACGCCGACACGCTTCAGCAGACGGAGCTCCTTGCGGTCCTCGGGGTCCCATGTTTGCGGGGCGGTGTCGGCACCCGAACACGTCGCGGTCGACGCAGGCGCCACGAGCGCGTTGAACGTGGCGACCGAGGCTCCAGCGAGCGCTACTTCGTCCCGTCCCGTTCGTTGTGCGAACATGACGGGCGCCTGCTCGCACATCCCCAGGCAAGGACTCGTGCGCCAGGTGCTCGATCCGTCACGCGAGGGCGTGCCCTCGGGGCCGACCTCGGCGGTCAAGCGGTCGCACAGTCGATCCACGCCCGCCAGCTTGCACGCAAGGTCGTCGCAGACGTGTACGACGTTCCGCGGCCGCTCCTCCACGCTGAACATCGCGTAGAACGTCGCGACTCCGTAGGCCTCGGCGGGCGGCACGGTGAGCCGCTGGCATACGTAGTTGAGGCCGCCTTCGCTGATCCAGCCTGCCCGCGCCTGCAGGGCATGCAGCGCCGGCAGCAACAGATGCCTTTCGTTCCGGGCGGCGCGGCCGCCGCGCGCCACGCGATGGGTGTGTTCGTCGCGCGCGGCTCCGTGCCAGCCCGACTCGGGGACGCCGAGCAGTGCGTCGACGGCAGCACGCTCTTCATCGGACGCGACGGCCGGGGTCAGATGGAGGTCCACGCGACCCCCTCGAGGATCGGGTCGATCACTCGCTCCCCCCCGCCACCGGGAGCGGGAGCTTGTCGACCCGCACCGCGGTGGCTTTGAACTCGGCGGTTCCCGACCGAGGATCCGTCGCCTCGATCGTGAGCACGTTCGTGTCCACCTGATCCGGGAAGTGGAACGTCATGAAGACGAGCCCGGGCCGCAGGCCCGGGTCGACGTGCACCGGCGCCTCTACGGTCCCCCGCCGCGACGAGATCGCGACGACTTCACTTTCCGCCAGTCCCATCAGCTCGACGTCTTCGGGCGACATGTCGATCGTCTCCCCTCGGCGAAGCGGCGAGGTGTAGCCGCCGGTCTGCACGCCTGTGTTGTACGAGTCGAGGCGACGACCGGTCGTGAGGCGCAGCGGGAACTCCTCGGTGAGCGTGTCGACTGGCGGGTCATCGACGACGACCGAGAACGGCGCCTTCGGGCCTCGTTCGGCCGGGTCGTCGGCCCACAGCCGCGCATGCAGGAACTTCGTGCCGGGGTGCGTCTCGTCGGGGCAAGGCCATTGGATGCCGCCCAGCTCGTCGAGGCGCTTGTACGACATCCCGGCGTGCATCGGGCTGAGCGTCCGGAGCTCCTCCCAGGCCTCGTGCGACGTGAGGTCGCCCCAGTCGCGCCCAAGTCGTTTGGCGAGCTGGGCGATGATCCAGATGTCGTCCCGCGCGTTGCCGGGCGGGTCGAGCGCCTTGCGCACCCGCTGCACGCGGCGCTCGCTGTTCGTGACGGTCCCGTCGGTCTCGAACGCGGAGTTCGACGCCGGGAACACCACGTCGGCGAGCTCGGCGGTCCTCGTCATGAAGATGTCCTGGACGATCAGGCAGTCGAGTGCCTCCATGAGCTTCACCGTGTGGGTCTTGTCCGCCTCGCTCGATGCCGGGTTCTCACCGATCACGTAGGCCGCGGTGAGGTCGCCACGCTCCATCGCCTCGAACATCTGCGTCAGCGTGTAGCCGTACGCCGGGATGATCGGGACGTCCCACGCGGCCTCGAACCGGGCGCGCGCGGCGCCGTCCTGTTCGATGTCCTGGAAGCCGGCGAGCTTGTTCGGGATCGCCCCCATGTCGCCGCCGCCCTGCACGTTGTTCTGTCCGCGCAGCGGGTTCACGCCGCTGCCGTACGTGCCGACGTGGCCGGTCAGGAGCGACAGGTTGATCAGCGACACGACGTTGTCGACGGCGTTGTGGTGTTCGGTGATGCCGAGGGTCCAGCAGATCATCGCGCGGTCGGCTGTCGCGTAAGCGTGTGCGACCTCGCGGATGACGTCGGCGGGTATGCCGGTGACTTCCTCGCCCCGTTCGAGGGTCCAGTCCATCACTGATGCCGCATACTCCTCGAACCCCAGGGTCGCGCGCGTGATGAACGCCGTGTCGTGGAGGCCGCTGACGATGATCTCCCGGGCGATCGAGTTCGAGAGCGCGATATCGGTGCCGACGTCGATACCGAGCCACAGGTCGCCCCACTCGGCCGACTCGGTACGCCTCGGGTCCACCACGATCAGCTTCATCCCCTGGTGGATCCCCTTCAGGACGTGGTGGAAGAAGATCGGATGCGCCGCGCGCGCGTTCGACCCCCACAACAGCATGAGGTCGGTGTGCTCGACCTCTTCGTATGAACTCGTGCCCCCGCCTGCTCCGAACACCGTGGCCAGACCGACCACAGAAGGAGCGTGTCAGGTGCGGTTACACGAGTCGATGTTGTTGCTGCCGAGCACCTGACGGGAGAACTTCCCAGCGACGAAGTTCATCTCGTTCGAGGCCTTCGAGCAGCTGAACACCCCTGTCCCCCAGCCGGGGTTGCGCTCGACGGCGCGGCGGAGCCCCTCGGCGGCCCGATCCAGGGCCTCGTCCCAGGTGGCGACGCGCAGCGTGCCGTTGTCGCGAACCATCGGCTCGGTCAGTCGGGTGAGCGGTGCGCCCATCGACGGTTGCTCCTTCCTCCGGGGATCCGGATCCTCGCGATTCTACGTCGGCTTCCCTCGAGGCGGTCCACGGCCGGTGACCCGGGGTCCCTTTCGCCGATAGGCGGCCAGGGTGGTCGCGACGGAGCCGGGAGGTTCATGATGGGACCTATGGAGCAGATCCCGATCACCCGCGACGCCGACGACAACGTCGTCCCCCTGCGAACGCCCCAGCCTGACCTGCCTACGGACTCCGCCGCCGAAGTTCAGCCGCCCCCACCGCAGACCGGCAGCGACGACATCGAGGACGGGGGCGAGGACGAGGACCTATCCTGGGAAGAGGTCATGGCCCGCGAAGCGAGGTCCCACGAGGATCCAGACCCCTCGCCGGGACCGGCTCCCAACGCAGAGCTCGGTGCGATGCTGGAGCAGATCGCGCGGGTCGGGCTCGGGCTGACGGTCGGGGTCGTCGATGCGGTTGCCGGGAGCCTGCGCCGCACGGTCGACGGCCAGGGGGCACCCGACGACGCGCGGAACGAGCCGATCGAGATGCTCACGGGGGCGGCCCTAGGCGCGGCCGCGACGCTCGCGGAGCTGATGGCCAAGGCGGTCAGCGCGGCGAGCGAGGCGGTCGAGCCGATGGCGTCGACGGCCGCTAACCCGCCGCTGCTGGGCGGGTTCTCGAGCGTCGCCGGATCGGCCGTTCGGTTCCTCGACGGAACCTGGAAGGCGAAGGAGGCAGGCGCGCGATCGTCGGCCGAGGCGTTCATGCGTGATCTCGTTCCGTCCGTGACCATGAACGCGCTCGACCAGATCGATCTCACCGCGTTGATCCGCGATCGTCTCGACATCAACGCGATCGCCGCCGATATCGACCTCGACGCGCTGATCGCGCGGATCGACGTGAACGCGCTCGTGGATCGCGTGGACATGGACCGACTCGTCGACCGGCTTCCGATCGATGCGGTGCTCGCCCGCGTGGACCTCGATGCCGTCGCGGACCGGATCGACATAGATCGGGTCGCGCAACGGCTCGACCTCGACGCGGTCGTGGCCAGGCTCGACCTGGGTGCCCTCGCGCAGGACGTGATCGACGAGATCGACCTCCCCGACATCATCCGGGATTCGACCGGCGCGATGGCGAGCGAGACCGTGCAAGAAGTGCGCGTGCTGGGCATCGAAGCCGACCGGTTCGTGGCCCGTGCGATCGATCGGATCCTTCGCCGCCGCGATGCCCGCCACACGGCGGTACCCGGAGCGGCCGAGGTCCACTGAATGGCCACGCAGATCAAACCCCATGTCCGCACCATGCTGCCGGACGCGGCGCACCAGGTGCAGGGCCGGCGGGCCGGCGTAGTCACCAGGACGATCGTGATGCTGATCGACGCACTGGTCGTCGCCGGCTCCCTAGGGGTCGGCTACCTGGCGTGGGCGGCGGCAAGATTCACGTTCCGTCCTCGCGTGTTCTCCTGGCCGACGGTTTCGTTCGGCACGGCGCTTGTGGGCGCGGGAGTGATCTGCGTCGTCTACCTGACGATCTCGTGGGCCACGACCGGAAGGTCGGTGGGCAAGCGGTTCTTCGGGCTCAGGGTCGTCGGCGGAGCCGGGCAGCGGCTCCGCCTCGTGCGGGCGTTCGCCCGCGCCGTCGCGTGTACGTGCCTGCCCGTCCTGCTCTGGTGGGCCGCGATCAGCAAGGAGAACCGCTCGGTGCAGGACCAGGTGCTGCGGACGTCGGTGATCTACGACTGGATGTCGAGTTCGCGACGTCGCCCGGGCGACGTTCGCGGTGGCGCCGCCTCCGCGGTCCCGGGCGAGGGCTTGGGGTCAGGTGAGGACCCGGGCGGGCCCCGTGTAGATGTTGCAGCGGCCGTCGCGGACGAAGCCGACGATCGTCATCCCGAACCGCTCCCCCGCCTCGACGGCGAGTGAGGACGGCGCGCTCACGGCGCTGACGATCGAAATCCCGGCCATCGCGGCCTTCTGCACGATCTCGAAGCTCGCGCGGCCGCTCACCTGGAGCACCCGGTCTGCCAGGGGCAGCCGCCCTTCGAGCAGCTGTTCCCCGACCACCTTGTCGACGGCGTTGTGCCGGCCCACGTCCTCGCGCAGCGAGATCAGCTCGCCCTCGGCCGTGAACAGTCCTGCAGCGTGCAGGCCCCCTGTGCGATCGAACACTTTCTGCTGGGCGCGGATCGCGTCGGGCAGTCCGATCAGGATCGACCCCGCGATCTGTGGGCCTTCGCCTACGGGGTCACAATGGATCGCCACGTCGTCGAGCGCAGCCTTCCCGCAGATCCCGCACGACGACGTCGCGTAGAAGTTCCTGCGCACCCGTGCGGCATCGAACGGGCGCCCGAGCGTGACCGTGACGACGTTGAATCGCTGCGTCTCGTCATCGAGGTCGTCGCAGTACGCGACGCGGGCGACGTCGCCCGGCGCGATCAACCCCTCGGTGAACAGGAACCCCACCGCGAGCTCGTAATCGCCGCCCGGCGTCCGCATCGTGACGGCGACCTGGGTGGCCTCCTGCCTCGGGCCGCCGACGCGGATCTCCATCGGCTCCTCGGTCGCGAGAGTGTCGGGACGCTCGCTGCGCACACCGTCGTGCACCGCGACCACCTTCACGGGGGTCACGTTCCGGCGGGTCGGCATGCTCGCGGTCATCGGCCCAGCCTACGGGGCATCGGGGGAACGGGTCCAACGTCGTGACTCCGGGTCGCGGACGGCGCAACCCCGGTTTGGATGCAACGTGCCATGGGTCGTATCGTCCGGTGCGGCCCGACGCCCTGGGCCCACCCGACCGACCTGGAAGGACCGCGCCCCATGAAGTCAGGACTCGAGATCGCGCAGGAGGCCGTTCTGCGGCCCGTCGCCGACATCGCCGCGGCGGCGGGCATCCAGGACGACGAGCTGGAGCTGTTCGGCCGCTACCGCGCGAAGATCGAGCTCTCGGTGCTCGAGCGCTTGAAGCACCGCCCCGACGGCAAGCTGATCATCACCACCGCGATCACGCCCACGAAGGCCGGTGAGGGCAAGACCACCACGAGCGTGTCCCTCACCCAGGGCCTCGGCAAGATCGGCAAGGACGTGATGCTCTGCCTCCGCGAGCCCAGCATGGGCCCGGTCTTCGGCATCAAGGGCGGCGGCAACGGCGGCGGCTACGCCCAGATCGTGCCGATGGAGGAGATCAACCTCCACTTCAACGGGGACTTCCAC
>JBDTNY010000028.1:0-12819 GCA_039933515.1 Actinomycetota bacterium | reverse complement strand
TGCGCGCCGTCTATCGCGAGGTACGCGCCGCCGGCGTCGAGGAGATGATCATCGGGGTGCTCGCGACGAACGAGCCCGCGATGCGACTGTACGAACGCGAGGGGTTCAGGCCCTGGGTCGTGCTGACCTTCGGGAAGGTTCCCGAGGTCGAAGAGACCGACTGACGCGTCGAGCCTCCGCCGGGTATCGTGCCGCATGGCCGCGGTGATCGAGATCCAAGGGCTCCGCAAGGAATACCGGCGCCTCCGTGGAGGCCGCACCGTGGCCGTCGACGGGCTCGACCTCGAGGTGCCCGAGGGCGGCGTCTTCGGGTTCCTGGGGCCCAACGGCGCGGGCAAGACCACCACGATCCGCTGCCTGCTGGGGCTCGTCGCGCCCAGCGCCGGCGCCCTCGGCATGATGGGCGAGGCGATCCCGACGGGGTTGCCGCGGGTCGTGGGCAAGATCGGGGCGATCGTCGAGACGCCCGCCCTGTTCCCGCGGTTCACCGGCCGGCGCAACCTCGAGATCCTGGCGCGCATCGACGGTATCGGCCGATCGACGATCGACGCGGTGCTCGAGCGCGTGAGCCTCGCCGATCGCGCGGGCGACCTCGTGAAGACCTACTCCCTCGGGATGAAGCAGCGCCTGGGCATCGCGGCGGCTCTGATGAAGGACCCCGCGCTGCTGATCCTCGACGAGCCGGCGAACGGGCTCGATCCTGCGGGGATCGTCGAGGTGCGCGAGCTCCTGCGGCAGCTCGGTGCCGAGGGGCGCACGGTGTTCATCTCGAGCCACATCCTTTCGGAGATCCAGCAGACGGCGGACCGCGTGGCGATCCTCGCCCGGGGGCGGCTCATCACGTCCGGTCCCGTGCACGAGGTCCTCGCGGCCCGCGGCGGGCAGGGGCTGATCGTGCGGCTCGGGGACCCCGACGCGGGGCTCGCGGTGCTCGGCGAGGCCGGCATCGTCGCGTTGCGTCACGGTGTCGGGCTCCGCGTCGACCTGCCCGTCACCGAGGCCGAGCGCGTCTCGCGCACCCTCGCTGCGCGGGACCTGTTCGTCACGGAGCTCCGGCCCGACGAGGCCGACCTCGAGACGGTGTTCCTGGAGCTCACGCGCGACCCGGAGGCGCCGTCGTGATCCGCCTGCTCGCCGCCGAGTGGCTCGGGTTCCGCTCGCGGAAGATCGTGCGCTGGCTGATGGTGTTGACCCTGATCGGGATCGTGGTGGCGGCGATCATCGCTGGCTCGGTCTCACACAAGCCGGCGGAGGCCGATCTCGCTCGCGCCCAACAGCTCTACGAGACGGGCCTCGCGGACTGCATCCGCCAGGACGGCTTCAGTTCGGAGCTGCCCGCGGGGACGTCGGTCGAGGAGTACTGCCGATCGTTGTTCTCGGAATCGGACTACGCGCCGAGCGGCCTGAGGCTCGACGGCCTGGACGAGATCGTGCTGGGAGCGGCGTTCATCGTCGTGCTCATCGGCCTCGTGATCGGCGCCTCGATGGTGGGCGCCGCGTGGCAGAGCGGTACGATCACGACGATCCTGACCTGGGAGCCGCGTCGGGTCCGCTGGTTCTTCGCACGCCTCGCGGTGGTCGGCCTGGGCGCGACGCTCGTCGCCGCGGTTTTGCTGACCGTCCTGGCGTTCGCGATCGGGCTCGCGACGGCCCTGAGGGGGACGACCGCCACGACGACCCCATGGCTCGCGGATTCGGCGCTCGCGATCGCGAGGATCGCGGTCGTCGGCGGCGGGGTGTCGATGATCGGGGCTGCCGTCGCGATGATCGGCCGGCATACCGCGGCCGCGCTCGGGGCCGTCTTCGTCTACATGGCGGTGCTCGAGAACATCGTGCGCGGTCTCCGTCCCGGGCTCGGCCGGTTCCTGCTGGGCGACAACATCGGCGTGGCCGTGACGGCGACCCGGACATCGCTGTTCCAAGGCGAGTCGGTGTTCGTGCTCACCCCCCAGCACGGCGCCGTCGTGATCGCCGTCTACGTGATCGTGCTCGTCGCTGCGGCGATGGTGCTGCTGCGCGCCCGCGACGTGAACTGACGGCTCGCGTCGGCGCAGCTACAAGGGAAGTTCGACGGCGAACCGCGCGCCTCGGGCTGGCTCGCTCTCGGCGCTGATCCGCCCGCCGAGCGCCTCGACGATCCGCTTCGCGAGCGTGAGCCCCAGCCCCGCACCCGCGCCCGATCGCGCGCGGTCGCTCCGGAAGAACGGCTCGAAGATCCGGGGGAGATCTTCGGGGGCGATCCCATCACCGGTGTCCTCGACCTCGAGTGCGAGCCGGCCGCCGAGGCGTTCCGCGTGCAGGTGGACCGTGCCGTCTGCGGGTGTATGCCGCACGGCGTTCACGAGCAGGTTCTGGAGCACACGCGCGAGCCGGGGAGAGCAGTCGGCGTCGGCAGCCGTCCCGAGGTCGGCCGTGAGCGCGAGTCCCTTCGCATGGGCCTCCCGCTCGACGGCCGCGAGGGCGGACGCGACCAGGTCGTCGAGTCGCGCACGACGGGTTTCGGCCTCGATCGCGCCGGCGTCAAGCTGCGCGAGCTCGAAAAGATCGTCCACGAGCGTGGAGAGCTGCGTGGCGGAGCGCCGCATCTCGCCGACGTAGCGGGTGACGGTCGGCGGATCGCTCACGACGCCGTCGTCGAGGGCCTCGATCATCGCGCGGAGACTCGCGAGCGGCGTGCGCAGGTCGTGCGAGACCGCGGTGATCAGGTCGCGGCGCGTCTGTTCCACGGCGTGCTCGCGGCCACGCGCCGCGGCCAGATCGGAGGCCATCTCGTCCAGCGTGGCGCCCAGGGTGTCGAGTTCGGCGCCTGCGTGCAGCGCGCCCACGCGCGCGTCGAGATCACCCTCCCCGAGGGTGCGCGCGGTCGCGACGAGATGGGTCACGGCCACGTCCGTGCCTCGCGCGATCACGATCGCGACCGCGAGGCCAGCCGCGAGGCTGTAACACAGGAGCGTGACCACCACGGTCGCGTCGTGATCGCTCGCCGCCATGCGGAGGTAGAGGATCGCGAGGTTCGCGGCGGTCACGGCGGCTGCCACCACAGGGAGTGCCGCGAACCTCCGCTGGAGGGACGCGTGTCGCAGGAGCCGCTGGGCGACGATGGCCACGACCGCGGTCACGGCGCCCGCCGCGACGATCATCCAGAGGATCGCCACGAGGTCGGGCGTACCCATCCCGAACGCGGCACCGATCGCGAGCGTGCCGCCGACCCCGGCTACGCCGATCGCCGCCACCGCCCACCAGGTGCGGGTCTGCCGGGTCACGGCTCGAACCGGTAGCCGACGCCCCACACCGTGACCAGGCGCTGGGGCGATGAGGGGTCGACCTCGATCTTCTCGCGGAGCCGGCGGACGTGCACCGTGACCGTCGACGGGTCGCCGTCCCAGGCGAAGTCCCAGATCTCCTCGAGCAGCTGGATCCGCGAGAAGACCACTCCGGGATCGGATGCCATGTGGTGCAGCACATCGAACTCCTTGGGCGTGAGCCTGACGGCCGCATCGGCGACGGTGACCTCGCGGGTCGTTGGATCGATGGTGAGGTCGCCGAAGACGAGCGGCTGGTCGCGAGCGGCCGAGTCGGCGCCGGATCGTCGGAGCACCGCGCGCACACGCGCGACGACTTCGCGCGGCGAGAAGGGCTTCGTGACGTAGTCGTCGGCGCCGAGGTCGAGACCCACGACGCGATCGGTTTCCTCGCCGCGAGCCGTGAGCATGATGACGGGAACGCGCGCGACCGTCCGCATCCGGTCGAGCACCTCGAACCCGTCGATGCGCGGCAGCATCAGGTCGAGCAGGACGAGGTCGGGGCGGGATTCCTCGAAGCGGTCGAGCGCCTCCTCGCCGTCCCCGGCGGTGATCACGCCGAATCCCTCGGCCTCGAGGTAGCGGGCGAGCACCTCGCGGACCATCGGTTCGTCGTCGACGACCAAGACCTGCGTCATGGCGGTCATCATGCACCTCCTGTGTTGCGGAAACCTTGTGGCGGAACCCGGTCACGGCGTTCAGGGTTCCGTAATGCGTCGCGGGGTATCACTCTCGCCATGATCGAAACGTTCGCGCCGGTTCGGTGGGCCGTTAGACGAGACGGCGTGACGATGTCCTGCGCCGTCCCGCGCGCGGCCCCGATGCCGGTCGGCGATCCTCGTGAGAAGGTTCGGCCGATGCCCGACGTGATCTTGCCCGCGCTGAACGAAGCCGAGGCGCTGCCCTGGGTCCTGCACCGGATGCCCGAAGGGTTCCACGCGATCGTCGTCGACAACGGCTCGACCGATGGCACCGCGTCCGTTGCTCGGGACCTGGGTGCGATCGTGATCCACGAGCCCACGCCGGGGTTCGGCGCCGCATGCTTCGCGGGTCTCACCGCCGCCCGAGACGACCTGGTGTGTTTCATGGATTGCGACGCCTCGCTGGATCCTCGGGCCCTGCCCGCATTGGTCCAACCGGTGCGCGTGGACGAGCTCGACCTGATGCTCGGCGCGCGCGTCCCCGAGCGCGGTGCGTGGCCGCTGCACGCGAAGCTCGGCAATCGCGCGATCGCGTGGGAGGTGCGCCGGCGCACCGGTCTCGGGCTCCGCGACCTCGGCCCGATGCGGGTCGCGCGTCGCCGTCCACTGCTCGACCTCGGCCTGAGGGACCGCCGGTTCGGATGGCCGTTCGAGATGGTGCTGCGGGCCCACGAGGCCGGCTGGCGGATCGGCGAGACGCCGGTGCCGTATCTGGTGCGGGCGGGCCGATCCAAGGTCACGGGGACGGCGAAGGGCACGGCGCGGGCGTTCGCCGACATGGTGCGGGTGATGCGGTGAAGCTGCTCGTGATCGCCAAGGCACCGGAGCCGGGCCGATCGAAGACCCGCCTGTGCCCTCCTTGCTCGCCGGAGGAGGCGGCCGCCTTGGCCGAGGCGGCGCTGGCCGACACCCTGTACGCGGTCGCCGCCACGCCTGTGGACGAGCGTGTGCTCGTGCTCGAAGGTGCGCCGGGTGACTGGCTGCCCGCGGGGTTCCGTGTCGTACCGCAACGGGGAGACGGTCTCGACGAGCGGCTCGCGGCGGCCTTCGATGATGCCGGCGGACCCGCTCTGCTGATCGGGATGGACACGCCGCAGGTGACGCCGGAGCACCTCGCCGACGCCCTCGAGCGCCTGTCACGCCCCGGCACCCAGGCGGTGCTCGGGGAGGCCGTCGACGGCGGATGGTGGGCGATCGGGCTCCGGACTCCCGATCCCCGCGCGTTCATCGGCGTCCCCATGAGCACCGCGTCGACCTGCGACGCGCAACGAGCCCGGCTGTCGGGTCTGGGCCTCCACGTCGATGAGCTCTCGAAGATGCGTGACGTGGACGTGATCGCCGACGCGCACGCCGTGGCCGCGGCCGCTCCCGGCTCGAGGTTCGCCGCGGCGCTGGCCACGATCGCCCCGGTGCGCGAAGGAAGGGCGACCGAGGTCGAGTCCCCGCCCGTGGGGGCGCCTCGGGCCGTCGGCACCTCGAGCGTCGCCCTCCTCGGGGCCGTGGGGCTGTTCCTGGCGGGTACCCACCAGGCGGGACGCTGGCTCCAGGATCGAGGCACGCGGATGCGGGTGAACGCCCCTCCACTGACGGGCAACGTCGATCCTCGGATGTCGCTGGGATCTTTGGCCGCGATCGTGGTCGGGGCGGCGGGGGCGGCGGGGGCGGATCGATGGTCGCAGCGTCTCGCATTTCGGAAGCTGCTCTGGCTCTCCTTCGGGGTGGCGCTGGCTTGGGGGTTGGCGCTCGCGTTCTGGGACGGCGCGTCCGGTCTCACGCGGTCGCCCCTCTCGGCCGTCGACTACCTGCAGGCCGTGCCGCTCGTCAGGTCCCCGTCGGTGTTCATCGGGACGTTCCTCGAGCGAGCGTCGGGGTTCCCGTCGCATGTCCGGGTCCATCCCCCCGGCTTGGTCCTGTGGTTGTGGGGGATGGACCGGGCGGGGCTGGGTGGCGCCTGGTGGGCTGCGGCGCTCGAGCACGTGAGCGCCGCGGCCTCGGTGCCCGCGGTCGTGCTCGCGGTCCGCGAGATCGGGGGGGAGACGCAGGCCCGCGCCGCGGCTCCATTCCTGATGCTCACGCCGGCCGCCGTGTTCTGGTCTTCGGGGGACGCGGTCTTCCTGGGGGTGGGGGCATGGGCCGCCTCGTTGCTGATCCTCTCGTCGGGACGGCAGGGACGGCGGGCGGACCTGCTCGCCCTCGCGGGCGGCGTGCTCGCGGGCGCCGGCCTGTTCCTCTCGTACGGCCTCGTGCTGCTGGGGCTGGTGCCGCTCTCGGTGGCGGTGGCGCGCCGCAGGTGGCGCACGCTCGCGGTCGCCGCGCTCCCGATCCTCGCGTGGGTCGGCTGGCCGCTCCTGTTCGGCTGGTCCTGGGTCGAGGCGAGCGCCGTGACGCGCCGCGAGTACGGTGCGAGCCTCGCGCGCGTCAGGCCGTACGGCTACTTCGTGATCGCGGATCTCGCGGCCCTGCTGGTCGCGGTCGGGCCCGCGGTTTGGGTGGCGGTCGCGCGTCTCCGGGACCGCCGGATCTGGCTCCTCGTCGGCGCCGCGCTCATCGCGGTGGCGGTCGCCGACCTCAGCGGATTGACCAAGGCCGAGGTTGAACGGATCTGGCTCCCGTACATGCCCTGGATCACTGCGGCGACCGGAGCCGCCTTCGTCGGCAGCAGGCAGCGGCGACGCTGGCTCGCCGCCGGGGTCGGATGGGCGCTCCTCGTGCAGCTGGTGGTGTTCTCGCCGTGGTGAGGGTGCTGGTGACCGGCGGCGCGGGGTTCATCGGCTCCCATGTGGTCGATGAACTGGTCGGGCTCGGTCATGAGGTCGTGTCCCTCGACCTCCTGCATCCGGGCGCGCACGACGGTCCTCCCCCGTACCTGCGGGAGGACGTGACCAACCTCCGCGAAGACGTGCGCGACCCGGAGGCGGTGGCCGCCGCGCTTGCGGGCGTCGGCGCCGTCTGTCACCAGGCCTCCATGGTGGGCCTCGGCGTTGACCTCGACGACATCGCGGACTACGTCTCCCATAACGACGTGGGGACCGCGGTCCTGCTCCGCGGGATGCACGCGTCGGGGTTCCGTGGACCGCTCGTCCTCGCCAGCAGCATGGTCGTGTACGGCGAGGGTCGCTACGTGTGTGGCGACCACGGCTCGGTCGCGCCGGGGCCGCGTGCGGCCGCCGATATGGAGGCCGGCCGGTTCGAGCCACCATGCCCGATCTGCGGGCGCGTGCTGTCGCCCCACGAGGTCACGGAGGACGCGCCGCTCGATCCCCGAAACGTGTACGCCGCCACCAAGCTCCATCAGGAGCATCTCTGTGCCTCGTTCGCTCGCGAGCACCCCGACGTATCGTTCGCGGCGCTGCGCTATCACAACGTCTACGGCCCGCGCATGCCGCGGGATACCCCGTACGCGGGGGTCGCCAGCATCTTCCGGAGCGCGCTCGAGCGCGGTGACGCCCCTCGCGTCTTCGAGGACGGAGGTCAGATGCGCAACTTCGTCCACGTCAGCGACGTCGCGCACGCCAACGTGCTCGCGATCGGCACAGGGGCGCGAGGGGCGTTCAACATCGCGAGCCCCGAACCGCATACGGTGCGCGAGATGGCGGTGGCGCTGGCGAGCGCATTCGGCGCCGACGCGCCGGATCCGGTGGTCACCGGGGCCTACCGGCTCGGTGACGTGCGCCACGTGTTCGCCTCGCCCGAGCTCGCCCGCCGGGAGCTGGGATTCGTCGCGGCGACGGGGTTCGCCGAGGGTATGGGCGTGTTCGCGCACGCCCCGCTTCGGAGATCGACGTGACACGATCCTCGCCTGAACGAGACGGAGGTCCTATGGAGCAACCATCCCCACGCGTCGCTCTGCTCGACGAGCGGCGAGCGCCCTTGCCCACCAGGAAGTACTTCGCCGACGGTGACCCGGGACCGATCGCCGCCTCGCTCGCCTACGTCCCGGAATTGCTCGAGGTCGCGCTGCCGTTCATCTCGCGCGCTCTCCGCGGTGTCACCATCGACACGCGGACGGCCGAGCTCGTGATCGTGCGGGCCTCGGCGATGCTGTCGTGCACGTACTGCACCTTGACCCATGGCGCGATCGCGCTCGATTCGCGGGTAACGCCGCAGGAGGTCGTAGCGCTATGCGACCCAGCAGGTCTCGACGCCTTCCCCGACGCTCGAGAGGCCGCCTTGCTCACCTGGGTCGATGTCTTCGCCACGGGGCGAGGCGAGGTGCCCGTAGAGATCGCCGACGAGCTCGCCGCCCACTTCGACGAGGCCACCGTCGTCGAGATCGCGATGATGGCGGGCTGCACGATCATGCTGAACCGCTATTGCACGTCGCTCCGGCTTCCAACCTCACCCTTGTCGCTGGCTCGCCTCACCGACGCCGGCCTGACCCCGGAGGACCTCGGCACATGAACGAGACCGTCCGCGACGCCGTCTCGCAGGGCCGGATCGGCTCACGCTTCTGGCTGTACGCGAACTACCACTGCAACCTCGCCTGCTCCTACTGCCTCACGGAGTCCTCACCGACTGTGGTGCGCCGTGAGCTTGCCCCCGGCCGGATGGTCGAGCTCGCGACCGAGGCGCGGGACCTCGGGTTCGCGTCGCTCGGCGTCACCGGCGGGGAGCCGTTCCTGGTCGAGGAGATGCCCGAGTTGCTGCTCGAGCTGTCATCGATCCTGCCTACCGTCGTGCTGTCGAACGGCACCCGGTTCGGCCTCGATCGGCTCGAGCGGATGCGGCCGCTCTCTGGCAGGGACCTGCGGGTCCAGATCTCGCTCGACCGATCCGAGGCGGTCGCCAACGACGAGATGCGCGGACCCGAAAACTTCCGGAAAGTCGTGGAGGCGATCCCGCGCCTGGTCGATCTCGGGATCGGCGTGAGGATCGCATCCACTCTCGATATGGTGGATGAGGACGACATGGCCCGGCTCTGCGCGTTGCACCGGTCGCTCGGCGTGCCCGACGACGATCACATCGTGCGAGGCATCGTCCGGCGAGGCCGGGCCTTGACGGAGGGCCTCGGCTCCGATGCCGGGTTGGACGATCTAGCTCCCGAGCTGACGATTACCGCCGATGGCGCGTTCTGGAGTCCGTTCGCCCCGACCGTGACGGGCGGCCGGCTCGACACCGATCTGATGATCGGCAGGGATACCCGCTCCGTCGCCACGGCCGCAGGCGCGATGATCGCGCTCGTCACGGGGACGGACTACGAGGGTCCGGTCGACGATCGATTCACCTGAGTGTGAGACGGGCGCCCATCGGGGGCGCCCACGAACCGTCCCGTGAGGACGGGGAGGAGTGGGCATGGACATAGGGCTCGTGAACGAGGAAGCGCGCGCCATCCGGGTCGACGGGGCACTGCCGCGGGCGGCGATCGCGGGCGTCAGGATCCTCGTCGGACTGCTGTGGCTCTCGAACCTGTCGTGGAAGACCCCACCGGACTTCAGAACGCTGGAGCGGTTCACCCAGTGGGGGGTCGACCGCCCGGTCTTCGCGCCCTTCAGCGCCGTGATCGAGCGGGTGATCCTGCCCCACATGGCGTTCTTCGGCTACGTCACGCTGATCACCGAGGCTTCGCTTGGCGCGTTCTTGCTGCTCGGGCTCGCAACGAGGTTCTGGGCGGTCGTCGGCATGATCATGACGGCGACGATCGCGCTCACCGTGATCAACGCACCGCACGAGTGGAGCTGGGCTTACTACATGATGTTCGCCGCGCACGCCGCGCTGTGGGCCTCGGCAGCCGGTCGCTGCTTCGGGCTCGACGGCCTGCTGCGGGCCGGATGGATCCGCAGCGACCTCGCGCCGATCCGACTCCTCGGGAGGGCCTCATGACATCCGATCGGCGTCACGCCACCTTGATCCTGGCCGCCGTCGCGATCGTGGCAGGTCTCGCCGGGGCCGCTGCCGGCATAGGGGAGCCGCTCCTCGCCGACCAGGGAACGAACGTCGGGAAGCTCTTCGCGATGAACACCGCGGGAGGGCTCCTGACGATCGGAGTTGGCACCCTCGCGCTCGCCTCGGGGCTCCTGCGCAAACCCGTTCTCGAAGCGCTCGCTGGGCTGGGCTTCCTGGCGGCGGCCGGACTCACGTTGCTCGGCGTGGGCAGGAGCTTCAACTACTTGGGTGGGCGCGGGAACACCCTCTGTCTTTTCCTGATGCTCGGGATCGGACTCGTCGCCCTCGCGTTGTCGCCACAGGTGCGGGCCGACGAGGCGTAGCGTGCGGCTCCGCGCCCCGGTGGCCGCCGGGGCGGCCGTCCTCGCTCTTGCGGCCGCGGTGATCGCGGGTACCACGGCTCCGGGCGCCTCGTGGGTCGTCGTGCCCGACGCCGCGTTCCCCGCGGCCATGGCCGCCCTGCCGGCGGGTGCCGGCGGGGGGTTCGTCTACGGCGAGCGGCTCACCGGGCGGGTCATGCAGGTCAGCGGCGTCACCCCCGACGCGCCGTCGAGCGTCACGGTCTTCGACCGTGTCGACGTCTCGATCGAGGGGGAGCAGCGGGGCCTCCTGGGGCTGGCCGCCGACGGATCCCGCATCTACGCGGCGTGGACCGAGCCGACCGGCCGCATCGTGGTCGGCCGGCTCGAGGGGGACGGCGATCCGACGCTGATCTGGCGCGGTCCAGCGAGCACCGACCGCGCGAACGGGGGCCATCTGGAGTTCGCGCCCGACGGGTCGCTCGTGATCGGCGTGGGGTCGCTCCTGGACGACGTGGCGGCTCGCGACCCCGACACGGTGAACGGCAAGCTGCTGGCGCTCGACCCCGACGGCCCTGCCGATCAGGCCCCCAGCGTGATCTCCGGCGGCTGGAACAACCCGTTCGCGTTCGGCTATGCGCCCGACGGCACCCTGTACGTGGCCGACAACTCCGGCGGCGATGCCCCCGAACGGCTCGCGATCGGCAACGCGGGACCATCGCCCGAGGTGCTCGCCACCTGGTCCGCCCACACCGTGGCCTCGGGCCTGACGGTCCTCGACGATGCGCACCTGCTCGTGTGCACCTACCTCACGCGCCGCCTGATCCCCTTCACGATCTCGGGCTCCGGTGCGATGCCCGGTCTTGCGAGGGCCACCGACTGCTCGATCGGTGTGATCCAGCTCGCCGACGGCACGCTCGTCTACGCGAACGAGACGGAGCTCCGCGGCCTGTCCGGCGACTAGAAGGTTGCGCTGCGAACGCCGGTGGCGATCAAGATCAGGCACAGGGCCGCCGCCGCGAGCCGGTACACCATGAAGACCAGGTAGCTGTGGCGACGCAGGTACTTCAGCAGCCCCCAGATCACGATGAATCCGCTGACGGCCGACGCGACGAAGCCCCAGAAGAACTCCACGCCGTAGCCCTGGAACCCGGTCTGCACGAGGTCGGCTCCCTTGTAAAGCCCGGCGCCCGCGATGATCGGCATGGCCAGCAGGAACGAGAAGCGCGCGGCCGCCTCTCGGTCGAGCCCGAGCAGCCGGGCGGCCGTCATCGTGATGCCGGATCGCGACACACCCGGCTGCAGCGCAAGTGCCTGCGAGAGGCCGAGGAAGAGGCCGGTGCGCACTCCGATGCTCTCGAAGTGCCGGTCGCTCGTGCTCCTGCGGTCGACGATGTACAGGATCACGCCGAAGATCGCGAGCATGATCGAGATCAGGAGCGGGGCGCCGAGCTTGTCCTGGATCACGCTTTCGAGCGCGGCGCCCGCGATCACGCCCGGGATCGTGCCGACGATGAGGGCCCAGGCGATCCGCTCGTCGGTGGTCGCGATCGAACGGCGCCTGACAGAGCCCGCCCACGCCGAAAGGTAGCGCCACAGGTCGTGGCGGAAGTAGATCACCGCACCGAGCAGGGTTCCCATGTGCAGCGCCACGTCGAACGTCTTGTTGAAGTCGGCGTTCAGGATCGGCGCCCAGCCGAACAGCCACGGCACCAGGATCAGGTGCCCCGAGCTCGAGACGGGGGCGAACTCGGTCGCGCCCTGGGTCAGGCCAAGGATGATCGCTTGCAGGATGGACACGTGGGGCTCCTCGCGGGGTTGCGGACCGCGCCATGCTAGCGGGCCGTTCGGTCCCCTCGCCTCCGCCCTTCGGTACCCGTCACGACTTCTCCATCTATGGGCTCGGAGCCGCGTTGACCGCGGGCACGGCCGTAGTGGTCGCGTTCGCAAGCGGTGCCTCGACGCCAAGCGAGATCGTCGCGAACGCCGCCGCGTACGCGATCCGCTCGGCGTCGACCGTGTCCACGACCACGACCAGCGGGTCGCCGCCACCGCCGTCGACCCCCGGGATCGTGCCCGCGTCGCCGGCGGGCAGGATCCGCACGACCTCGATGCCGGTGGCCACGGTCTCGGTGTGCGGGCTCCGGCCGCCGAACGTGGCGTAGAGGGTGATGCGATCGCCGAGCGCCACCGCGCCGGGCGGGAGCCCCGAGCTCACCACCATGCCGAGCGACCCGCCGGGCACGAGCCCGGCCACCGGACCCGCATGTTCGCCGGCCAGCCGGGTCTGCGTGACCACTTCCCCCGCCGCGAGATCTGATGCGAGCACCCGCCCCATCAACGCGTCCACCCCCGAGGCCGCGCCCGGCGGGGCGAGCGAGGCCGGCACGTCGAGCTCGGCGAGCATCGGCGGGGTGAGGGTGGCCCCCCGCGTCAGGTCTGCCGCCGCCACCACGATCGCGACCGGGGCTCCCAGGTCGGGCCGCGTCGCCTCGAGCCGTCGCGCGTACCCGCGGAGCAGCCCGGTAGCCGCAACCGCACATAGTGCGGCCGTGCCGAACAGCACGATGGCGGAGGTCGGCAGGCGTCGGCGGAACATGGCGGCGACGCTACGCGGCGCCCGGCGCCTCCACC
>JBDTNY010000027.1:0-12727 GCA_039933515.1 Actinomycetota bacterium | reverse complement strand
TGAGCGCCTGTTCCAACCGGGCGGGCTTCACGCCCTCGCGCCCGAGGATGAGGACCGTGTTGTCGCCGGCGATCGTGCCGGCGACGTCGGCGAGCCCGGCGCGGTCGATGCCCTCGGCGAGGGCGGCGGCCGCGCCGGGCGGGGTTCGGACGATCAGGCCCTGATCGGCGCGGACCATCGAGAGCGCGAACTCGTCGAGCAGCCTGCGGAGCATCGCGACGGGCTGCGGCGCCCTGCCGTCGCCGGGCACGACGTAGCGCGTGCCGTCGTGGGCGTGCACGCGCGCGAGGCCGAGCTCCTCGACGTCGCGGCTGATCGTCGACTGCGTGGCCGCGATCCCCATCGACGCGAGCCGCCCGCGGATCTCCTCCTGGCTCCCCAGCCGCTCCCGCGCCACGAACGACAGGATCGCCTGCTGCCGCCTGGCCTTCGACGCGCCGTTGGGACGGCTCATGCCGGAGTCTCCACCGGGGACGCGTCCGCGTCGGGCGCGATCATCGTCCCCACGCCCTCCGGTGTGAACAGCTCCAACACGAGCGAGTGCTCGACGCGGCCGTCCACGAGGTGGACGCGGTTCACCCCGGCGTGGAGCGCCGCGACGGCGCTCTCGAGCTTGGGGATCATGCCGCCCTCCACTACGCCGCCCTGCGCGATCAGGTCCAGGCACTGCTGCGCGGAGAGCTCCGACAACAGGTCGCCCGTGGGCCCGATCAGCCCGGGCACGTCGTTGATGAAGACCAGCTTCTCGGCGCCGAGCTCGATCGCGAGCTCACTGGCCACCACGTCGGCGTTCACGTTGTAGGCCTGGCCGGTCTGGTCGACCGCGATCGAGGCCACCACCGGCACGAACCGGCGCTCCGTGAGGGTGCGCAGCACGTCGGCGTTCACGTGCACGACCTCACCGACGAACCCGAGGTCGGGCGAGACCTGGCGACGCGCGAGCAGCAGCCCGCCGTCGATCCCCGATAGGCCCACGGCCGGGACCCCGCCCGAGGCCAGGGAACCGACCACCTCCTTGTTCAGCTTGCCCGCCAGCACCATCGTGGCGACGTCAAGGGTCTCGGCATCGGTCACGCGCAGTCCGTCGACGAACGTGGTCTCGATCCCGAGCCTCGCCGACATCCGCGTCACCTGGGGCCCGCCGCCGTGGACGACCACCGGCGTGATCCCAGCGCTCTGGAGAAGGGCGATATCCTGGGCGAACGACGACGCGAGTCCCACCCGATCCATCGCGGCGCCCCCGTACTTCACGACGATCACCTTCCCGTGGTGCTCGCGCATGAAGGGCAGGGCCTCGAGCAAGGTGCGCGCCTTCGCCATCGTGCGCTCGCGGATCTGCGGCGGCACGTCGACCGTCAGCGGGCCGGCGACCCCGGCGTGATGTTCGTCGCTCACGGGTACACCGCCAGCGTTGGGAGCGCCGTGGTCTCGTCGAAGCCCTGCGCGAGGTTGAAGTTCTGGATCGCCTGACCCGCCGCGCCCTTCACGAGGTTGTCCAAAGCGCCCACGACCACGGCCGTGCCCGTCCGCGCGTCGGCAACAGCCTGCAGCTCCACGACGTTCGTGCCGCGCGTGCGCTTCGAGTCGACCATCCCGCCGGGCGGGAGCACCCGCACGAAGGGGGCGCCCGCGTACGCGGCGGCGAGCGCCTCGGTGAGTACGGCGGTCGTCGCCCCCTCGGCGAGCGCGGCGTAGCAGGTGGTCACCACGCCGCGCACGGTGGGCACCAGGTGTGGCACGAAGAGCACCGAGGGCGTGAGCCCGGTCGCGAGCTCGAGCCCTCGCTCCATCTCGGGCGTGTGCTGATGCTGAGGCACGCGGTACGGGCGGACGCTCTCCTCGGTCGCGGTGTAGCTCGTCGCGTCGTTCGCCGACTTCCCGGCGCCCGAGAGCCCCGTCTTGCCGTCGACGCGGATCACGCCCGGCTCGACGAGTCCGGCCGCCAGGAGCGGCGCCAGGCCAAGGATCACCGGGGTGGGATAGCACCCCGGGTTCGCGATCAGCTGCGCGCCCGGGATCCGTTCCCCGAAGAGCTCGGGCAGCCCGTAGACGGCCTTGTCGAGCCACTCCTTCGCCGGGTGGTCGAACCCGTACCACTCGGGGTACGCCTCGGCTGGCAGCCGGAAGTCACCCGCCAGGTCGATCACGCGGACGCCGGCCTCGAGCAGACCCGGCGCGACCTCCGAGCTCGCGCCGTTCGGGAGGGCACTGAACACGACGTCGGCGGCGTCCGCGATCGGCTCGATCGGCTCGATCGGCTCGAGCGGGGTGAACGCGATCGGAAGCGACGCCAGGTGTGGGTGAACCTCGCCGAGCGTACGCCCGACGGACCCCTTCGCCCCAAGGAACGAGACCTCGGCGCCGGGGTGAGTCGCGAGCAACCGTACCAACTCGCCGCCCCCGAACCCGGAGGCACCGAGGATCGCCACACGCATCACGTCACCCGCCATGCGCATGATTATGCATTTGACTGGGTAACGATGACAACCGCGCGGCGGCGGTGCGCTACGAGCTGGGAGACGGGCCTGCCGTCGGCCAGGTCCAGGCGTGGAACACCACGAGGGCGAGAAGGATCGCCTCCACCGCGCTGCCGAGGACGTAGTAGTTCCACTCGCCAACTGCCCCACCGAGGATGGTCACGAGGTAGAGCGACGCCAGCACGATGTTCGCGATGCGGTTGGCGCGTCGCGGCATCACCAACGTGAGGTAGATCATCACGCTCGGGATGATGATGTAGAGCGTCGTGAAGAACAGGTACGCCTGGCTCACCGTGAAGACGAAGATCTTCCCCTGTTCGAGGTCGGCCCGCACGTCGGAGCGAAAGAGCGAGAACAGGTCGACGTAGGCGAAGATGAACATCGTCGCGACCCAGAGCGCCGAGATCTTGAGCCGAGTGTCGATGCCGCCGAGGGCGGGGCGTGGCTCCGTGAGATCCGGGATGGGCCGGATGTTCGTCTCGTCGAGCGCGGGTCGTGCGGGCGCGGAGGTTCGGTCACTCATCGATACCACCCCTTCTTTCGCCACCGTGACACCGGCGACGTGCCTCCCCTGGAGTCCTTGGTCCCGCACCTGGCGGGGGCCCGCGGTGGTCAATCAGGCCGGCACGGAGAGCGCCACACCCGCAGCGAGAGCTTCTTGACCAGGAAGTTGAAGTTCTCCGCGTTGGCCGCTGGGCAGAAGTCGGGCTTGTCGAGCTTGTACTCCACGCCGAAGACCGCCTTCCCACTCAGCACGAAGGGGCGGAGCCGCGCGCACTCGTCGTACTGGTGGCACTGCTCGTTCAGCGCGAAGTCGTAGTACGGCAGGAGCGCCCTGATCTGCCCGAGGTCGTTCTTGAGGACCGCCGACATCCCTCGCAGGTGGGCCTGGTTCGCGAGGAACACGTTGAAGACGAGCTGGTCGTTGCCGGTGAGCGGGAACCCGGTGTGGTTCGCGTAGCCCTCGACGTTGTCGAACTCCACGGCGTCGAATCCCTTGGCCGCGCACATGTCGAGCCGGGCCTTCATGATCGGACCGAGCACCCCCAGCTTGCGGATGTCGAGCCACCGCTCCCCCGGCCACCCATTCGAGCGCCCGAGCACCCGCGCCGGGAAGTCGCCGGCGTCGGGCCGGAAGTCCTCCCACGAGCCGGCGCTCAGGTAGCACACGACCGCGCTCCCGGCCGCGTGCAGATCGTCGACGGTCGCCGACGAGACCTCGAACCCGTCGACGTCGTACATAGCGAGGTCGAACGACGTGTCGATCGGGCCCTGGAGCTGCCACTGCCAGCTGGTGCGCAGCGCCGGCGCGTAACACCCCGGGCACGGCACCGGGTCGGCGAGCCGCGGGCCCGCGGCCACGCGGGTTGCGACGCGCGGCAGGCCCGCGGGAGCCGCCCCCGCCGGCGCCGCGCCTGCGGACCACAGCGAGGACAGGGCGAGGGCGACCAGCAGCTTCCGCATGTCGACAGTATCGGCCCGGCGAGGCCCGGAGCTTGACCGCGTTCAGCCGACGATCGAGAGGACGTCGCCCTTTCCGCCGGCACGCGGTTCGGCGACGAGGGCGGTCTGATGCGCCCGCGCGATCGAGCCACGCGCCTTCCCGAGCTGCGAACGGAACTCGTCGGCCCCGTTCGAGATCATCGTGCCTGCCCGCGCGAACTTGTTCTCGACGACGGACTCCATCGCGTCGAGGAGCCCGGCCACGTCGGCCAGGCTCGCCTGCACGTCCGCGGCGTCGCCGAACCGCTGCACCAAGGAGTAGAGGAACAGCACGATCGGCAGCGCCGAGGCGTAGGGAACGATCACGACGCCCTTCGCGTAGGCATCGGCGTGCGCGCGCTTGAGCACCGCGTACGCCGCGTCGGGAACCGCCGCCACGGCGATCGGCGCGGTGACCGCCGGGTCGAGGTACTGCGCGACCTCGCGGGCGCGAAGCGTCACCGCCCGCTCGACCGCGCGGGCGGCGGCCTCGAGTTCGAGCGGCTCGTCGGCCGCCTCGAGCGCCTCGAGCTCGGCGAGCCCGGTCCACTTCGAGTCGATCGGCAGTCGCCGCCCGTCCGGCAGCAGCAGCCCGAACTCCACGACCTTGCCCCCCACCCGGAAATCGGTGGCGAGCATCCCGGGCGGCAGTTGCGCGAGATGCTCACGGAGCACGTTCTCGCCCGCCCGGCCCTTGGCCGCTCCCCCGGCGAGCACGGTGGACAGGCGCTTGATCACCGCGCGGTGCTCGGCGTCGACCGCGCGCCGCTCCTCCTCGCGAACCTGGATCTCGGTGAGCACGCGACGCGCGCCGTCGAGCCCCTCGCGGAGCTGCTCGGCCGAGAGGTCGCGCGTGGCGGCTGCGTCGGCGATCCGCCGGAGCTCTGCCGACTGGGCTTCGAGACGGCCCTCCATTCGAGCGAGCGCGGGGTCATCGGCCCCCCCGACGCCGGACGCCCCGGAGGCGCGCGACGCCGCCACGGCCACCCCCACCGCCACGCCCACGGCGAGCGCGAGCAGCGCGATGCCGATCTGCACGTTCATCCGGTACCTCCTGGAGGTCGGGGAAGGGAACACGGCCACCGTAGGCCCGGCCTCTGACACGGCATCGCCCGCAGGACGGCCGAGCCCGCTTTGCGGGACGATGGGGCTCATGTCCGGCGACACCGACGACACCCACCAGGGCGACACCCGCCATCACGGCGCGCACCTGCGGCCCGAGGACGTGCGCGCGCTCGCGCGCGCACACTGGCCGCAGGCGCTGCGCTATGCGGTGATCGCGCTCGTCAGCGTCGGGTCGATCGCCGGGGTGGGCGGACTGATCCGGCTCGTCCAGGGAACGGAGTTCGAGCGGTTGAGCTCCGACAACGTCGCCCGGCTCGCACCGCTCTGGATCGCCGAAGCGGGGGGTGGCCCCCTCGGCACGCCCTCGATCGAAGACGGGGCCCTCTACGTGGGATCGGCCGACGGCATCACGGCCTACCCGGCGCCCTGTCCGGTGCAGGACGAGACCTGCGCGCCGCTCTTTCGGGCGACGGTGCCCGACGGGCCGATGAGCCCCCCGGTCCGCGCCCAGGACACGGTGTACGCGGGATCGTCCGACGGCCGCCTCTACGCGTTCCCCGCCCGATGCCCTGAAGCCGGCTGCGAGCCCCTCTGGGTGGGCCTGGCCGGCAAGGGCCCCGTCAGCACACCGGGCGTGAACGACGATTTCGCCTACGCGGCGTCCGACGACCTCTATGCCTTCCCGGCCGCCTGTGGCTCCGAGGACCGCAACTGCCCTCCGGCCTGGCGCGGCGTGGTCCCGGGCGGCGCGGGTCCTGGCGCCCCCGGCGTGGGTGCCGGCGTGATCGTGGTGGCGTCGGATTCGGAGGTCGGCGGGGTGTACGGCTTCCCGGCGGTGTGCAGCGACCCGTGCGAGCCGCTGTGGACCGGCGAGACCGACGGGCCCGTCGCGGGCCTCACGGTCGCGGGCGACACGGCGTACGCGGTCGCGCGGGGACAGGTGATGGCGTTCCCGCTGTCGTGCTCCGGACGGTGCGCCGCGTCCTGGACGGGCACGTTCCTGCCGGGAGCGCCGTTCGCGCCCGGATCCGTCGCCACCCCCGCGGTCGACGGCGGGCAGGTGGCGATCGGGGACGAGCACGGACGGTTGTGGGTCTTCCCCGACGGCTGCGGTGCGAACACCTGCGACGCGACCCTCGCCGTCTCGGTCGACGACTCGACCCTTTCCGCGGCCGTGTTCAAAGACGGCGTGGTGTACGTCGCGAGCGACGACGGCCACCTCTACGCGGTGCGACGTGACTGCAACCCGTCGGCGTGCCGGCCCGCGTGGTCCACGTTCCTCGGCGCCGCCACCGCAGGCGCGCCCGCCGTGGCGGGCGACGGGGTGTACGCGGGCGACGTCGAGGGCCGGCTGCACGCCTACGCCGTGGGCGGGGGTTGACCGCCCGGTTCGCGGCACGGCCGGCCGACCTGATAGACCTAGCGCCATGGACGCGACGGGGATAGACCGAGACAAGCTACAGGAGCTGAAGACGCGTGAAGACGCGCGCTTCGTCGAGACCCACGCGGGGTCGATCGCGCTGTGGGAGCGCGCGAAACACGTGATGCCCAACGGCGTCCCGATGTCGTGGCTCCGCACATCGTTCGATCACCCGCCGCTCTTCGTCGACGAGGGCAAGGGCGCCCGCTTCCGCGACGTCGACGGGAACGAATACGCCGACTTCAACATCGCCGACATGTCGCTGTTCACGGGCTACGCGCCCGAGCCGGTCGTCGAGGCGGTCTCGCGCCGGGTCGCGGCGGGCGCCCAGTTCATGCTGCCGAACGAGGACGGGATCTGGGTGGCCGAGGAGCTCGGGCGCCGCTACGGCCTCCCGAAGTGGCAGTTCACGCTCTCGGCCACGCACGCGAACACCGAGGCGATCCGCGTGGCGCGCGTCGCGACCGGCCGCGACAAGGTCCTGTTCTTCGACGGGAAGTACCACGGTCACTTCGACGAGGCGCTCGTGGCGCTCGAGGACGGCGAGCTCGTTCCCGAGGAAGCGGGCCTGCCGCGCGACGTCACCTCGAAGACGGCGATCGTGCCGTTCAACGACCTCGACGCGCTCCGCGCCGCGCTCGAGACGCGCGAGGTCGCGATCGTGATCACGGAACCGGCGCTCACGAACGAGCTCGGACTCCAGCTCCCGATCGACGGCTTCCACGACGGGTTGCGTGCGATCACGCGCGAGACCGGCACCCTGCTCGCCTACGACGAGACGCACACCCAGGTCGTGGGCGCCGGCGGGCTCACGCGTACCTGGGCCCTGTCACCCGACATCGTCACGATCGGCAAGTCGATCGCGGGCGGCGTTCCCCTGGGCGCCTACGGGATGACCCCCGAGGTCGCCGAAGTCCTCGAGCGGCCCGCCGGCCGCGACGACGCGAAGGCGGCGGTCGCCACAGGCGGCACGCTGTTCGGCAACGCGCTGTCGATGGCCGCGGCGCGCGCCACGATGGGCGAGATCCTCACGCCCCAGGCCTACGCACACACGCACGCGCTCGGCGCGCAGCTCGCCGACGGGATCGAGAAGGTCATCGCGACCGCCGGCCTCCCCTGGACCACCCACCGATTCTGGCCGCGCAGCGGCGTCACGTTCGCGCCGTCGATGCCGAGGAACGCCGCCGAATCTCGTGCGAGCTGGGACGAGCCGTTCCGGCGCCTGATGCGCGTCTACCTCGCGAACCGCGGGGTGTGGGACGCGATCGTGGGCGCCGGCCCGACCTGTGCCGTTCCGGCGGCCGCGGACGACGTCGAGACCTACGTCGGGGCGTTCGGCGAGTTGCTCGCCGAGCTGACCGGCTGACCGGCATCGCGCCCGCGAGGTAGCCTGGCCCCTCGATCGACGGGAGGGTGATCCGATGTCGGTACGGAAGTGGGTGATCGCGCTGACCGCGCTCGGCGCCGGACTGATGGGGCTCCTCGCACCCACGGCGCTTGCCCGGTCGGGGACCCTGGACCGCGGTGCGGGCAACGGCGCCTTCGTGGTGCTGACGGGCCGGCTCGACGTGCTCGCCGATGAGACAGTCGAGACCGCCGTCATCTTCGACGGCGACGCGACGATCGCCGGCCAGGTGACAGGCACCGTGGTGGCGTTCAACGGCGACGTGCGGATCACGGGCGACGTGGGGCAGGACGTGATCGCAACGAACGGCCGCGTCACGATCACCGACGGCGCGGCCGTTCAGGGCGACGTCACCTCCTCCGAGGCGCCCGACATCGCCCCGGGGGCGATCGTCAAGGGAACCGTCAGCCGTCAGAACGTGCGCTTCGACCTGGGCGACGCAGCGGTGCTCAGCCGGATCGGGTATTGGGTCGCGGCCTCGGTGTCGTCGTTCGTGATCGGGCTGCTGCTCACGCTCGTGCTGCCGCGGGCGGCCGACGCGATCGCCGACGCCGCACGGCGCCGCGTGGGCGCGTCGATCGGATGGGGAGCCCTCGCGTTCCTCGGGCTGCCGATCGTCGCCCTCATCGCGATCGTCACGATCGTCGGGGCGCTGTTGGGCGTGGGCATCCTCCTGGGGCTGGTGCTCCTCTATTCGATCGGCTACGCAGCGGGCTCCCTCGCCTTCGGGCGGCTGATCCTGAAGCCCCCGGCGCATCGCTTCCTCGCCTTCCTGCTGGGATGGGGCATCCTGCGCGTGGCCGCGCTCGTGCCGGGACTCGGCGCCCTGCTGTTCCTCGTCGCCACGGTCTGGGGGCTCGGCGCCCTCACGGTGGCGGCGTTCCGGGCCTCGCGCGGCGCCGCACCCGTCGCACCCACCGCGTTCGCCGGCGCGCCCACGCCCCTGCCTCCGATGCCGGGTGCGGTGTGACGCCGCGCCCGATCGAGGTCGTGCGGGTCGTGGGATCGCACCGCGAGGTGGGACGTCAGATGGGCGAGGCGGGGCGCGACGCGATCCGCCGCGAGCTCGACAGCTCCTTCGAGGACCTGCCCGCGGGGCGCTCCCGCGGGGCGCAGCTCGACCTCGCGGCCGAGTATCGGGCGTTCACCGAACCGCGGCTCCCCTGGCTGGTCGAGGAGCTCGACGGCTGCGCCGAGGCGGCCGGCGTCGATCCGCTCGCGTTCTTCGCGTGCTCGATCGAGGAGATCTGGTACGCGCCGCGCGAGAAGGTGACGCAGGGACGGTGCAGCGACCTCGTGGCGGGACCCCGGGCGACCGCCGACGGCCACCTGATCGTCGGACACACGAACGACATCCGCCCCTCGGCCGAGGACGCCATCACGGCGCTCGAGATCAGCGTCACCGACGAGCCCGTGATCTTCCAGCTCGGGGGGATCCCCTGGCTCTCGGTCGGATTCAACGACGCGGGGCTCTCGCTCACCGGCAACGAGCTCTCGCCGAACGACGAGCGGGTCGGGATCTCGCGGTCGCACCAGGTGCTCGAGATGATGCGCGCCCGCAACCTGGAGGAGATGGTCGTGATGGCCCTGCGCCCGGACCGAGCCTCCAGCTACAACAACGTGCTCGCGGCCGCCGACGGCGCCGTCGCGAACGTCGAGGGGAGCGCGACCGAGGCCGAGGTCACGGGCCTCGACGAAGCCGACCATCTCGCCCACACGAACCACTACGTCTGCGATCGCATGCTCGACTTCGAGGGCGACCCCGACTACGCGGTGCGCTCGGGCCAGCGCTACGGGCGCGCGCGGGCGCTCCTCGCAAAGCAAGCGCCGGGCACGGTGACGACGGACTCGATGCGCGCGATGCTCAGCGACCACGAGACCCACCCCAACGCGATCTGTCGCCACCCCGACGACGAGCACCCGAACGAGAAGACGGTGTTCTGGTGCGTGGCCGACGTCACCGACGGCCGCATCACGTACGGCCGTGGGAACCCGTGCGATTCACAGGCGCAGGTCTACGAGTTCGCGTCCTACCCGGGGCGCTGACGAGAAGGAGGCGCACCATGTTCGTCACGATCGTCGAAGGCGCGGTGGAGTCGGCGCGTGAGGACGACCTTCGCTCCGCCTGGCAGGAACTCACCGCCGTCTTGCCCGATGGGTTGATCGAGTCGTCGTTGTTGCGGGCCGAAGACGGAACCTGGCGGATCGTCACGGTGTGGGAGTCCAAGGACGCCGTGATGGCGATGCGGTCATCGGGCCCGCCCGCCGCGCCCGCGATGTTCGAGCGCGCAGGATCCGTCCCGTCGCTCTCGACGTGGACCGCGGAGGCCAGGGTCAGCCGGAGCTGAGGTGCGCGGGCGAGGCCCGGCCGGCGAGACCGGTTCCGGGGGTCAGGGGCCGGGCGATTCCCTTATCAGGACCGTGGGCGTACGCTGCGCGAACGGCTGGACGATCCAGCGGGACGGGAGGACCCATGTACGTGCTGGCGATCAACCACGGCGTCGAGGACTACGACCGCTTCAAGGCGGTCTTCGACGAGTTCCCTCCGTCGTCGGGAGGCGCCCTCTTCCACCGCGTCAACCGCGGCGTGGACGACCCGGACAACATCACGATCGTGTCGGGCTTCTCGTCCGTGGACACCGCGACCGCGTTCCGCGACAACCCCGCCCTCAAAGACGCGATGGGTCGCGCCGGCGTCGTCGGACACCCACGGATCGAGCTCTACGAAGAGGTCGAGTCCGTCCAGTACTGACCCGGAGGGTGGTCCCGATGCGCGCGCGGCGAGGCTCGCGGTTCATCGTTCTTGCGACCCTGACGGCCCTGGCGATCACGCCGGTCCGGGCCGGGGCGCGCGCGCCCGATCCGTTCGACCACCGGCTCGCCGACGTCGTCGTGATCGCCGCCGACGACGCATGGGCGGCGGGCGACGACCTGATCGTGCATTGGGACGGAGCCACGTGGGCGGTCGGCGGGCCGACGATCATGCGGGCGCACACGTACACCGCCGTGGCCGCACGGAGCGCGTCCGACGTCTGGGTCGCGGGCTGGCTCGTCGTGCAGGACCAGAACGTGCCGCTGCTCCTGCACTTCGACGGGAGCACCTGGACGCGCGTGCACGTCCCCCGGCCGCAGGGCGAAGGTCTGCTGAACGACGTCGTGGTCATGCCCGGGGGCGTGGTGTGGGCGGTGGGCGATCACGACCTGTACACGCCCACGGTCAGCCGGCGCGGCGGGCTGGCGTACCGATTCGACGGCTCGACGTGGACCAGGGTCCCGGTCCCCGCGCGCGTCGTCAGCCTCTCGGCGGCCGCCCGATCGGGCCGTGACGGGCTCTGGGCGGTGGGCATGATCGAGAACCCGCTCTCGCACCCCGCCGCGCTCCGGTGGAACGGCAGCGCATGGCGCCTGGACCGGCTCCCCGAGTACGAGCGCAACACCTTCGCGCTGGACATCGTCTCGCTCGGCCACGGCCGGATGACGGTGGTCGGCTCGATCTGGTTCGACGCGGCATCGGACTGGCTCGCCGGCGTGTACGTCGTCCGGTTCACCGGCGAGCGCTGGGTGCTCGAGAAGCGCAGTCCCGTGGCGCGCCTGTGGGCCGTCGCGGTCGGACCGGGCGGCAAGCAGTTCGCCGTCGGGCAGCGGCGCGAGGGATTCCGCGCGATGGCCCTGTACCGAGACGACGCCGGATGGCACTCCGTGTCGGTGCCCGCCCCGCCTCGCGAGTCGGCGCTCCTGGGCGTCGACGTCCGCATCGCCTCGGATGCCTGGGCGGTCGGATGGCGACAGGGCGCCGACGGCTACGCCGATCCGATGGCGATGCACTGGGACGGCAGCGCCTGGACCCGCGTCGCGGTGCCGACGCCGTAGCCGGCCGGGACCTGCTTACGAGGGGGCCGACGGGCACGCCGATACGTGCAGGTACTGCTGGCATTCCTGGTCGGTGAGCCCGCGGGTCAGGCGGCTGCGGGCGACCCGGCTGAGGTCCCGGATCGAGAGCACGTACACGCGGAGCGTGCCGTCCACGCCGACGGTTGCCAGCCTCGTTCCGTCCGGGCTGAAGCCCACGTCGAGCACGGCATCGGTGTGCCCGGACAGCGCGAGCACCTCCTGCCGGGTCGCGACGTCCCAGACCCGCGTGATGCCGTCGTCGCCCGCGGTGGCGAGCAGCGCTCCGTCGGGGCTGAACTCGGCGGCCTGGACCGAGCCCGAGGTCGACAGGGTCGCGATCGCCTCGCCGGACGGGACCCGCCACCACGTGATGCCACCACCGCCCGACACCGCCAGCACGCTCCCATCCGGGCTGAAGGCGATGTCGTGGCCTTGCCCCGTCTGTCCCTGGAACGAGAGCAGCGTCTGGCCCGAGGTCACGTCCCATACGCGCACGGTCGCGAGGCCGCTGATCCCCGCGAGCATCGACCCGTCCGGGCTGAAGGCGACGTCTTTGGTCTCGTCCAAGAGCGTGGTCGGACCGTACCGGTCGATCCGTTTGCCCGTCGCCAGGTCCCGCACCGCGACGCCACCCCGATCGCCCGTCGCGAAGGAGCGCCCGTCCGGGGCGAGCGCGACCTGGCCGCCCCCTGATGGCGCCGAAGCCGTGGCCTTTCCGGTCGCCAGGTCGAGCACGCGGATCACGCCTCCCGACGTGACGAGCGTTGCTCCGTCCGCCGAGAACGTGGCACCGTCCCACGTCCTCGGGTAGCGATGGATCGGGCGCCCGCTCGACGCATCGAGGAGCACGGCCTCGCCCGAATGGCCGGTCGTGACCAGCGTCGACCCGTCGGGGCTGTAGGCAACGCCGGTCATCACGTCCTTCTCATCACGACCGATCCACTCCGCCGAGCCTTCCGGTCGTACCTCCCAGACGCGCGCGCTCCC
>JBDTNY010000026.1:0-8347 GCA_039933515.1 Actinomycetota bacterium | reverse complement strand
ACCACTTCGAGTTCGGGCTGGCGGCCGACGACGCCGAGCGCCTCGAGCAGGCGGGCGCGGCGCTCGCCGCCGAGCTGAAGACCGTCGCGCTGGAGAACGCCGCCGAGCGCGGCTGGGGTCTCGTCGGCCCGCCCGAGATCGTGTTCACGGCCCGGGAGGGCCTGGGGACGGGGGACTTCACCTGTGCGGCGACCCTCGTCGAGGGCGCGCTCAAGATCGAACCGGCCGCCGCGCCGGGCGGGCGCCCCACGATCGTCGTGCACGAGGACGGCGCCGGGGCGCGCACGATCCCGCTCGTCGCCGAGGTGATCTCGATCGGCCGGCTCGCCGCCTGCGACATCGTCCTCAAGGACAAGGGCGCCTCTCGCCGGCACGCGCAGATCCGCACGAAGGACGGGGTGGTCACGCTCACCGACCTGGGGTCCACGAACGGCACTCGGCTGAACGGCCAGACGGTCCAGACGCGTATCCTCGAGGACGGCGACCGCATCACGATCGGCACGACGACCCTCGAGTTCCGGAGGGCATAGATGCTCGCCGACGGCATCACGCCCTTCGCGCTCTCGGCCCTCAAGTACGGGCTCTTCGCGCTGCTCTTCCTCTTCGTGTGGCGATCGATGCGCTGGGTCGTCCGCGGGCTGAACGTCGACCCCGGCCCCTCGCGCGCCGTGCGGTCGGGCAAGGCGCCGCCGCCCGTGCCCGCGGCCCCTCCCGGACCGACGAGCGTCCTGGTCTACGAGAAGGACAAAGGCAAGCCCCGCCCGGTGAAGGTCGCGGCCAGCATGGTGATGGGCCGCGCCTCCGAGTGCGAGCTGTTGCTGGACGACACCTACGTGTCGCAGCAGCACGCACGCTTGTTCGGCAAGAACGGCTCTTGGTACGTCGAGGACCTCGGCTCGACGAACGGAACCTTCGTGAACGAGCAGCGGTTGGCCGCCCCGGCGATGGTCCAGCCGGGCGATCGGATCCGAGTCGGCGAGACCGTGCTGGAGCTCCGCCGATGAAGATCGAGGTCGGCGTCGCGACCGACATCGGCCGCGTCCGCGAGGGGAACGAGGACTCGTACCTGGTGGACCCACCGCTCTACGCGGTCGCCGACGGGATGGGGGGGCACCGCGGTGGCGAGGTTGCCTCCGAACTGGCCCTCGAGACGATCGAGTCGCTGTTCCGCGAGGGCGCCACGACGCTCGTCGAGCAGGTCCGTCAGGCGAACCGCGCGGTCTTCGCGCGGTCGCAGGAGGACCGCGCGGTGAGCGGCATGGGCACCACGCTCACCGCCGCGCACGTCGAGGGAGGGGCGGTGCGGCTCGCGCATGTCGGCGACAGCCGCGCCTACCTGTTGCGTGCCGGCGCGCTCCGCCAACTCACGGACGATCACACCCTGGTGAACCGCATGGTCAAGGCCGGTGAGATCACGGAGTCCGAAGCCGAGGTGCACCCGCATCGCAATGTCTTGACACGCTCCCTCGGCACGGAGGCCGAGGTGCACATCGACGAGGAACAGGTCCCGTTGATGGACGGCGACCGTGTGCTCTTGTGCAGCGACGGCCTGTTCGGGATGGTCGCCGAAGATCAGATCCAGGCGATCCTGGAGGCCGAGCCCGCCCCGCAACGGGCCGCCGACCGACTGATCAAAGCGGCGAACCGCGCCGGCGGCGTCGACAACATCACGGCGATCGTGCTCGACGTGCATGACGACGGGGTCGAGGAAGCGCCGGCCCTCGACCCAGGCGCCGCCGACCTCACCCCGGGCGAACGGGTGCTGCGCCGCAACGCTCCCACGATCCGACGCTGGATCGCCGGCGCCGTGATCGCCCTGGTGCTGTTCGCGGGATCGCTCGTGGCGCTGCGTGCCTACGTCGACCGCCAGTGGTACGTGGGGGTCGCAGATGGCAAGGTCGCGATCTACCAGGGGATCCCCGCCACCCCGCTCGGGTACGACCTGCACTCGGTCGCCGAGGTCACCGAGATCGACGCAACGGCGGCGGAGGCCCTCACGCTCTACGCGGCCCTCCCGGAAGGGATCAGCGCGAACTCACGCGAGGGCGCGACGGCGATCGTCGAGCAGATCCGCACCGACCTCGCCGGCGTCAAGCCGCCGAAGAAGGCACCGACACCGTGAGCGAGGCGCCCGTCGTCTCGCGCTCACGGCGAGATCACGGCGGTCTCGGTCTGCTAGGTCTCGCGCTCGTCGTCTCGCTCGGCGCCTTCGTTATCGCGGGACTCGGCCTGAGAGGCAGGGCGCCTCGTGATGTCTACGCCTACGGCGCCATCCTCGTGGCCGCCAACGTCGGCGCGTGGGTCGCGATCAGGTTCATCGCGCGGCGCGCGGACCCCGTGTTGTTCCCCACGGCGGCGCTGCTCGGCGGCCTGGGCCTGGCGATGCTCTATCGACTCCGACCCGAGGTCTGGGTCGAGCAGGCGGTCTGGCTCCTCGTGGGACTCGGCGTGCTCGCCCTGGTGCTCGTGGCGATCCGCGACGTCCGTCAGCTCGATGCCTACACCTACACGCTCGGCCTGATCGGCATCGTCCTGCTGTTCCTGCCCGTGGTGCCGGGGGTGGGGCGGGAGATCAACGGGGCGCGGCTCTGGGTCGACGTCGCCGGCCTCTCGTTCCAGCCGGCCGAGTTCGCGAAGATCTTCATCGTCGTCTTCCTGGCGTCGTTCCTGTCGGCGAAGCGGGAGCTGCTCGCTGCCGGATCGGGACGGCTCGGCCTGCCCCGCGTGAAGGACCTCGGACCCCTGCTGCTCGCGTGGGGCGCTTCGCTGGCGGTGTTGTTCCTCGAACGGGACATGGGTGCCTCGCTCCTGTTCTTCGGGGTGTTCGTCGTGATGGTGTGGGTGGCGAGCGGCCGGTCGGGCTACCTCGTCGTGGGATCGCTCCTGTTCGCGGCCGGCGCCCTGATCGGGTACCTCGCGTTCAGCCACGTGCAGCTTCGGGTCGACTACTGGCTGCACGCCCTCGACCCGGCCAAGGTGCACGGCATCGGGTACGGCCAGCTCGCCCAGGGGTGGTTCGGGATGGCGAGCGGCGGCCTGGTGGGCACCGGGCTCGGTCAGGGTTCGCCGACCCTGATCCCCTACGTGGGCAGCGACTTCATCTTCGCGGCCTTCGGCGAGGAGCTCGGCATGATCGGCGCGTCGGGGCTGCTGCTGCTGTACCTGGTGCTGATCGGGCGCGGGCTGCGCATCGCGATCGAGCGCACCGATGCCTTCGGCAAGCTCCTGGCCACGGGGATCACCACGATCTTCGCGCTGCAGACGTTCGCGATCGTCGGCGGCGTGACACGTCTGATCCCGCTCACGGGCGTGCCGCTCCCGCTCGTGTCGTACGGGGGATCGAGCCGCGTCGCGACGTACGTGATGCTGGCGCTCCTGCTGCGCGTCTCGGCCGGGCCCTGGGAGCGGTCGCATGGATAGGCAGATCCGCAAGCTCGGGATCGCGCTCACGCTGCTGTTCGCCGTGCTGTTCGCACAGATGGCGTACGTCCAGTTGATCGCGGCCGACCGCATCAAGAACGACCCCGCGAACGTGACCCGCCAGATCATCGCCGAGTACCGGGTGGAGCGCGGCTTGATCCTCTCGCAGGACGGGCGCGTGCTGGCCGAGAGCGTGAAGGCCAAGGACGGCACCGACTACCTGTACGAACGCAGCTACCCCGAAGGGGCGCTGTACTCGGCCGTCACCGGCTTCTACTCGCGGGTCTACGGGCGTACCTCGCTCGAATATTCGATGAACCCCTATCTGTCGGGCGATGCGCCGGAGCTGGCCGTCTCCAACTTCAGCGACCTGGTGCTCGGGAAGCCGAAGAAGGGCGGCACCGTCAAGACGACGATCCGCACGTATCTCCAGGAGGCCGCGGCGCGCGCGCTCGGCGACCTTCCCGGCGCCGTGGTCGCGGTCGATCCCGGCAACGGCGACGTGATGGCGATCGTCGCGAACCCGACCTATGACCCCAACCTGCTCTCGCGGGGCACCTCCGACGACATGCGGAAGGCCTGGACCCGCTACAACGCCGACCCCGACAAGCCGCTGCTGTCCCGCGCGAAGGACGAGCTGTACCTGCCCGGCTCCACGTTCAAGATCATCACGACCTCGGCGGCGTTCCAGCACGGGTACAAGCCCGAGACCACCGTGAAGAACCCGCGGGTACTCGACCTGCCGCTCACGAACGGCACGCTCGAGAACTTCGGCGGGTCGCTCTGCAACGGCGGCTCCGCCACGGTGACGGTCGCCGAGGCCTTCAAGGAATCGTGCAACGTGCCGTTCGCCGAGATCGGCCTGGACCTCGGCGCGAAGAAGCTCTCGGACCAAGCGCGCGCGTTCGGCTTCTGCCCCACGGACCCGCCCGGACAGACCGAGTGCATCGACCCCACGCTCTCGTTCACAGTGCCGTTCGAGACGGGGCGCTTCCCGATCCCCGAGTACTTCGTGGACAACGACCCGCTGCTCGCGTTCTCGGCGATCGGGCTCGACAACGTCGTCACGAACCCGTTGCACATGGCGCTCGTCGGCGCCGCGATCGCGAACGGCGGCACGATGTACGAGCCGCGGCTGGTGCGCGACATCCGGGACCCGCAGGGGCGGATATTCCGTGAGTTCGAGTCACAGTCGTACGGACAACCGGTGTCACCGAACACGGCCGACCAGGTCCGCCAGCTCATGGTGAACGTCGTCGAGTTGGGCACGGGATACGAGGCGCAGATCCCCGGCGTGGTGGTTGCGGGCAAGACGGGCACCGCGACGAACGGGCCGGGCCGGAACCCGAACGCGTGGTTCATCGCGTTCGCGCCCGCCGGGCCGAACGACGTCCCGCAGATCGCCGTGGCGGTTATCGTTCTCGACGGCGGCGATCTGGGAAGCGAAGCGACCGGCGGCCGGGTCGCGGCCCCGATCGCCCGGGAGGTCATCGCGGCCTTCCTGAGGGCCTAGACAGACAGGGCCAACACTCCGAGGCGGGTCAGCGCCGCGTCTGTATGTCAAGGTCGCCGACCAACTACCGACGAAGCACGATCTCGCGCGTCGCACCTCGCGGGCGACCCAGGAGATTCTCTCTGCACGCTCCAAGGAGAGCAATTTCTAGTCCACTCCAGATAGCCGGCGCACATTCATCGTCAGCCTGACGAGGCGGGGCGGCGCAAGGTGCCTCGACAAGGAATGCTTATTGATGGTACCTTCACATGAAGTCCTATCCTTGGGAGGCTAAGGAATGCGACGGAACGCAATCTTGGGTACTTGATTGCAGTCATTTTGCTTGGTGCTCTCGGCGGATGGCAAGCGATCGGGTCCGGTAAGACCGACGAACCAAAGGCCGATCAGCTACTGGAAACCACGGATATCCTCTTGCCTGAGGGGACGACCCTGAGGGGACGACGCCGGAGGCTGCTATCGACCAACTCCTCCCTCTAGTCAAGGAGTACGAATCCAAAGCTGAGCAGGCCCGTCAATCGGGCGGTGCTGATGGGGCCGTTGAGGCCTCCTCTTTTCAACGCGCGGCGGATGTCTATCGACACGCCCTAGAGCTCGTCTGCGAAAAGACGGACGACTCCCGCTGTCCGACTCCCGCTGTCCGAGTCCCTGACTGAAGGTCGTCAGACACTCCTAAGGACGACCAGCGAAGAAGCGAGGAGGATACGGTGAGTCGACGACGTGCTGCGATGCTCCTGCTCCTGGGAATCGCCCTATTGTTTCCCGCAGGTGTCCAAGTCTTGTCGGCGCAAGCCGGAGCGGCTTCGGAGTGCCACGGCGAACCGCTCGACCAGAGCGGAGCCGATCAACCCAATTGGCAGATGGAGTACCTCACCGGAACGATCGATTCGGACTCGATCGCCGGCAACGGGGGACCTGATGTCATCGTCGGGTATGACGGTCGCGACTTCCTCTGCGGCAATGACGGCGATGACTTCATCAATGGTGGATCAGAGAACGATTACATCAACGGTGGTCAGAACGATGATGAGATCCTCGGCGGAGACAACAACGACGAGATCCATGGAGCGACCGGCAAGGACGACATCAGCGCGGAAGGCGGCTCTGACGACGACGTACATGGCGAGGATTCCCTCGATACCGTGAATGGGAACTTCGGGAACGACAACCTTTGGGGCGAGGAGTACAACGACACGATCGTTGGGGGTGCCGACACCGACACCGCCCATGGCGGAGGCGAAGGTGCGAATCCCCCCGGAGACGCGTGTTCAGCCGAGACGGAGTATCAATGCGAGTCGAATCCCTGATCGATTCGTTCTGATCTAGTCTCTCGTTCGGCCCATTACTCCAGGTGGCCCGCGGCAAGTCTCTCGGGCTAGAAACTCCACGTGGGTAGTCCGGGCATGCGTAGGGATACGCTCCTCGCGATGGGGTTCGCCCTTCGTGCAGAGCGTTCGCGAGGCACCATCGTCGCGCGGCGAGGCGCAGCTCAGCCAGCGGGACGACGGCCGAACTTAGGCCCGGTCTGCGCCGCCCGCAGTGGTCACGGCGAACCTCCCCGCCCCGACGACACCGCCTGCTTGCTCGGGACGACTGCTCCCTTGATCGCTTCGAGGTCACGACCCGCGATAAGCTGACACTGCACGCTCGTCAGCACCGCCTTCTCGAGCCCACCGCTCATGATCGTGATGGGCCGGGACCCATCTCGACCGGGTCGAAGGTGGATGTAGGATCCGTCACGCCACCCTGCTATCCCCCAGCGACGCCACACAGAACTGCCCACCCGGTTGGGCACCGTCAAGTCGCGGTTGTTCATGATGTGGCTCCCGAGCTCGCGTACGTTCGGTAGACGGGCGGCCACTACCTGTGCGCAGACGAATCCCCGTCCACCGAGCGGACCGCCCGCCCTTCGCGCGATATGGTCTGACCCCGGGAGCTCGCCCCGCCCGAACGCGTCGTGAGCCCCAGGATCGGTGACCCGGAGCGGAGGCTAGGCGTTGAGTGATTCGGTGCTCGGAGGTCGGTACCGCGTTGAGGCGCGGATCGGTGCCGGCGGGATGGCCGAGGTCTTCCGGGGCTTCGACTCCGTCCTGCATCGCACCGTGGCCATCAAGACGCTGCTCCCGCAGTTCGCGCGCGACGAGGCCTTCGTGGCCCGGTTCCGGCGGGAAGCCCAGGCCGCGGCGCGCCTGAACCACCCGAACATCGTCGCCGCGTACGACACCGGCTCGGACGACGGCACGCACTACATCGTGATGGAATTCGTCGAGGGGCGGACCCTGGCCGAGTTCCTGTCGAGCGGGCGCCAGCCCACACCGGTGCAGTCCTCCGAGATCTCGCAGAAGATCGCGGGCGCGCTCGCCGCGGCGCACGCGCAGGGCGTGATCCACCGGGACATCAAGCCCGGCAACGTCATGGTGACGCGCGACGGGACCGTGAAGGTCATGGACTTCGGCATCGCGCGCATGACGACCGGGGTCGAGACGGCGCCGCAGACTTCCGCGGTGCTCGGCACGGCGACCTACCTCTCGCCCGAGCAGGCGCAGGGCGGTCCGGTCGACGCGCGCACCGACATCTACTCGCTCGGCACCGTGCTGTACGAGCTCGTCGCCGGCCGGCCTCCCTTCACCGGCGAGTCCCCCGTGACCATCGCCTACAAGCAGGTGAACGAGACGCCGGTGCCGCCGTCCCAGCTGAACCCCGACGTGCCCGCGCCGCTCGACGCCGTGATCATGAAGGCGCTCTCGAAGAACCCGGCGAACCGCTATCAGACCGCCGACGACTTCGCCGCCGACCTCGAGCGCGTCGTGACGGGGCAACAGGTCGAGGCCACGCCGCTGCTCGCAGGCATGGGCGACGCCACCCAGGTGATCTCGCGGCCGGCCCAGACCTCGGTGCTGCCGCCCGTCACCGACGAGTCGACGAGCGGCCGGAAGGTGTGGCTCGGGATCCTGATCGGCATCTTGATCGTGGCGGTGCTCGGTGGCGGCGGCTATCTGCTGGTGACGAGCCTGACGGGCGACGACAGCGGCACGGTGTTGGTCGACGTCCCCAACGTCGTCGACCAGCCGTACGAAACGGCGCGAGCGCAGCTCGAGGACCTGGGGTTCGTCGTCGACCGCAAGCTCCGCGAGGTCGACCCGGCGAAGACGGCGCCCGGCACCGTGGTCGACCAGGACCCGGCCGCCGGCGACCAGCTCGAGAAGGGCGGGACCGTCACCCTGACCGTGTCGCGCGAGCCCACCACGGTCGCGGTCCCCGGTCTCACCGGCATGACGCTCGGGCAGGCCAAGACCGCGCTGCTCGACGCGGGCCTGGACCTCGGCTCGCCGACGCAGGCGCCCTCGAACGACTACGAGGTGGGGCTGATCTTCCAGCAGAGCCCGATCGCGGGCGACGCCGTTCCCAAGGGCACGC
>JBDTNY010000025.1:0-6193 GCA_039933515.1 Actinomycetota bacterium | reverse complement strand
CCACCGCCGATGAAGGTGTCGAGGAGCACGACGGTGTGGCCGCCGACCGTGGTGCTCGAGCCACCGCCGGCCGCGGTCGGCGTCGTCGTGGGGCTCGGGGACGTCGAGGTCGTCGGGCTGGTCGTCGGGCTCGGGGTGATCGTGATCGTGGTCGTGCCGCTCACGCTCACGATGGGGCTGCCGGGGCTCGTGGTGGAAACCGCCAATGCCCCCGGGATCGAGAAGGGGTCACGTCCGGTGAAGTTGATCACGGGCGACCCGCTGGTGGGGGTCGGCGTCGGGGACTCGGGCGAAGGGACCGGCTCGGCGCTGATCGTCGGCAGCGCCGTGGTGGTGTCGTCGCCGCCTCCGAACACGACGTTCATCAGCAGGTAGCCGACGATCAAGACCCCGAGGATCGCTCCCCCGATGATCAAGGTACGGCGGTCGCGGTCGGTCAGCTGCATACGATCACCCCGTCGCTCCCGTGGCTCCGGTTGCGCCGGCGGGCGCGGCCTCATCGGGCCCCGGGTTGGAGCCCGGGCCCGCGCTGACGTCCTGCGTGTACAGCACGATCGTGCCGGTCGCCGACAGGGTCGGGACCGCGGTGACCACGGTCGTGTCGCCGCCGCCCGGGGACATGCTGAGGCTCAGCACCTTCGCGGCCCGCGGCAGCGTCTCGATGTTGAACAAGAACTCGGTGATCGCGAAGTAGCTTCCCTCGGCCGTGACCGACACGCTGATCGCCGACAGGCCCGTCGTGGGATCGGGCGCCGGAGTGCCCGGCGTGAGCGTGAGCAAGCTGACCGAGGCTCTCGTCGCCGCGTTGTTCAAGAGCAGGATCAGGCCGGGAATGTCGACCGTCGGTGGGATCTGGCGATCGACCTCCTCGATCGCGCTGCGGGCCTCCGGGGCGGCGACCTCGGCCTGCTGGAGCGCCTGCAGCTGCGATTCCAGGCTCCCTTGCTCTCCCTGGGCCGCGACGAGCGCGTTCTGTGCCTCCGACACCTGGGACATCTTCGGCAGCACCAGGAAGAAGACCAGCAGCAGGACGAGGGCGGCTGCGCCGGCGCCGGCGACGATGGGTGCTCGCTTACCCGCCAGCAACGTCGACCCCCAGACCACGCTCGGTGATGACTTCCTCGGTGAGATCGACGCCGGCCGTGAAGCTGTACACGCCCGTGCCGGCTTCCTTCGACAGGGCGGTGAGCCACGGGTTGACCCAGCCCTTCACCGATTCGAGCCGCGTGAGGTAGGTCGCGAGCGTCTCAACGGTGAGGCCCTTGCCACCCGTCTGGATCGTGCCGACGAACGTGGGCGCCGGCGTGGTGGTCGTGGGCGCCGTCACAGCGACGGTCGCGGCGTCGGTGGTCGTCAGGGCGATCGCCAGCGTGTCGAGGTACGCGTCGGACGGGATCACGCGCGACACGTCCATCAGCAAACCGGAGAACGAGACCTCGTTCGCGAACGCGGATGTCAGCAGGTTCTGCTTGGCCTGGGCGGCGGTCTGGAGCGTGGCGAATTCCTGAAGCCCGGCGATCTGGGTCGAGACCGACGCGTTCGTGGCCTCCTGCGCGGCGATGTCATCGTTGACCCCGGACAGCCGGGTCGTCTGCATGATGTAGAAGGCGAGGATGAGCACGACGGCGATCGCGCCGACCAGCGCGATCGATCCGGCGCGGCGACGGTACTTCTGCCGATCCAGGATCTCGGGGGGAAGGAGGTTGACCTGGCTCACGGGTCCTTCCTCCCGGGGATCGCGAGCCCGACCGCGACGCTCAGGACGGGCTCGGCTTCGGCGATGGCCTCGTCGGTCAACGAGAGCTGCGACTTCACGTGCTGGAAGACCCGGCCCGGGTCTACCTGAACCGGTATGCGCTGGCGCAGCAGGTCGAGGAACCCGGAGAGCTTGGACCCGCCGCCCGCGACGAGCACCCGCGCGATACGGCCGCCCTGAGCTTGCGCCGTGTAGAACTCGAGCGAGCTGCGGATCTCGTCCACGAAGCTCTGCGCCCGTTGCATCGCCACGTTCCGGACGTCCTCGGCTGAAGGGGCGTCGTCCATCTCGACCGTCTCGCCCCGCTTGAGCTGCTCGGCGACGTCGTCCTCCACCCCGAACCCGCGAGCGATGGCGTTCGTGATATCGCGCCCGCCCGAGGGCAGGATCCGTACGAACCGGGTCGTCCCCCGGGCATGCACGACGATATTCGTGACGTGCGCCCCGATATCGATCACGGCCTCGTCGCCGGTCTCTTCCAGATCCATCCCGGCGTCGGAGGTGCCCACGGCGCGCACCATCGCGAACGGGACCAGGTCCAGGCCGATCGGTTCGAGCTTCGCTCCCATCGCCGCGTACACCATCTGGTCGACCATCACGCGCTGGGCGGCGACCAGGAGCAGGCGCATCATCTGCCGCCCGTCCTGCTCGAATTCGCCCAGCAGGTCGTAGTCCAAGACGGCCTCGTCGACGGGCATCGGGATGAACTCCTGCACTTGGAACCCCAGGGAGGTCTTGAGCTCCTTCTCGGGCAGGAAGGGCAGGGCGATCTCGCGCACCACGACGCGCTGGTTCCCCACGCCCATCCACACGCGACGGCTCTTGAAGCCCCCGCGGTCCCAGAGCTCGCGGAGCGCGCCGGTCACGACCTCGGGGTCACGGACCTCGCCGTTCTCCACGGCGCCCGCGGGGAGCGGCACCTGGGCAGCCCGGACCACCGTGGGCGGGTCGCCCCCGGTGAGCTCGACGGCCCGCACCGCGGTGGAGCCGATGTCGAGGCCGATCCGGCCCTTGGCCACTACCCCTCCCTCACATGGACCGAGCGCTCCTCGAGGAAGCGCTCCAGGTCGTGCTCACGGATCCGATAGTTCTTGCCCACTCGGACCGCGGGCAGCTCGCCGCTCTTGATCAATCGATAGACCGTCATGTTCGAGACGCGCATGGCGCTCGCAACCTCCGAGACCGTGAGGAGTCCCCCCGTCACGAACGGTTGCGGTTCGCCCGTCATCCTTTACTCCCGTCATCTCGTGTCACACCGGTCACATGTGCCACATGTGCCACGTTGTGCTCAACCGTGCATGTATCGCTCGTTGAGCGTGCTCACGAAACACCAGGTGACAGGTCGAGTCAAACACCTCACGCAGGATGTTCTCGGCCCGACCGCGCGGGGTCTGAACCCCTGCGGCGGAAGCGTCAGCGCAAGAACGAGCTGATGTAGCGGTCGGCGAGCCAATCGCCCCACATCGCGGCGACCACCGCCCCGAGCGCCAGGTACGGCCCGAAGGGGATCGCGCTCTTGCGATCGCGGCCGATCAGGAGGGCCACGATCGCGCCGAGTCCACCCGCCACGATCGCGGCGGCGGCGGCCACGCCCACGAAACGCAGCCCGATCGAGCCGAGCACCAGCCCGATCACGGCGGCGAGCTTGACGTCGCCCATCCCCATCCCTCGCGAGATCAACGCGATCAGGAAGAGCCCGCCGCCGAAGGCCAGGAACCCGATCGCCGCGCGCGGCAGATCTACCGGCCCGCCCAAGATCCTGGCCACGAGGAGCAGCAAGGGGAACCCGATCAGCGAGGGATACATCAGCTTGTTCGGGATGATGTGGTGGCGGATATCGATGAGGGCCACGGCCGGCATCATCGACAGCAGCGCCGCTACCGCGACGATCAGCCAGGGATCGGGGTAGACGACGGCCGTGCCGACGACCAGGCCCGCGGTGGCCAGCTCGGTGAGCGGATACTCCGGCGAGATCGGCGCGCCACAGCTGTGGCACCTACCGCGCAGAAGCACCCACGACACCACCGGGACGTTGTCGCGGTTGCGGAGCTCCGCGCCGCAGCCCGGACACCGAGAGCGAGGCCGGAACACCGACTCCTTGCGTGGGAGCCGGTGCACGGCCACGGTCATGAAGCTGCCCACGGCCAGGCCGAACGGGAGCGCGACGATCGCACGGAGCAGCCAGTCGTTCACGGCGCGAACCCTACCCTGAGCCTCCCCGGTTCACGGGGAACCCGGCTCAGGAGACCGGCACCTCGCGGATGTAGGCGATGTCCTGCTGGAACCCGATGATCGACATCCCCGGGATCAGCACCGGCTTGTAGGTCATCGTGACCTGGTTCGACTGGGAGACCGTCCCGCCGATGACCTGCCCGCTGAACCCCGAGTTGTTCGCGATCGTCACCGTGCACGGCGAATAGAGCGAGACCTCGACGGCCGTGAACGAGTTGAGGTTCTGCATCGTGACGTTCTGCGTGGGGCAGTTGGCTCCGGTCCCGTTATACGGGCTCATGAAGAACAGCTTCTTCGTGCCGTTGTCGCCGATCCATGAGCTGTTGTTGCCCAGGTCGATGCCGCCGGAGGCGACGACCGCGAGGTTGGTGCCAAGGTGGACCGTGGTGTTGTTGCCGGGGTTGAACTGGCATCCGCTCGGCATGACCGCGACCGCCCCCGTGTACGGCGCGTTGGTCAGCGGGTTGTTGGTCGACGGCACGCCACCGGTGGTGCCCAGGATCCCGGCGTTGTACGTGTTGTTTCCGGTGTTCACGACCCACGCGATGGCGGTCGCGCACGTGCTCGCCGTGAAGTCCTTCACGTAGTAGCCCTGCAGGCCCCACGTGGTGGCGTTGAACTGGATCAGTGGGAAGGACTGGCTCGGCGGGAGCCCCAGGGCGCAGGTCTGGACGCTGCCGGCGGGCACCCTCGCGGTGGAGGGCGCGCTCCCGGTGCAGTAGTAGGCCCGGCCGCTCACGAGGCCGGACGAGACCGTCGTGCCGTTGTTGCTGGACTTCACGTCGCCGTCGACCACCGCTTGGGTGTGGTTGACCGTCACGAGGTCGCGAGCCCATACGGACCCGTACACGTGCACCTGCGTGCCGACCAGCGCTGTGCCCGCAGGCACGTAGATGTTGCCCCGGATCGTCTCGAGTCCCGACGGCGCGCTGAAGTTCCCGGCGTTGACGATGATGTCTGCGTCGTTCCCGCTGTTGCCGCTCAGGTTGAAGCTGTTCGACAAGGTCAACGAGTTGTTCGTGATGATCGCGCCGTTGAAGCCACCGGCGACCGGGTCGAGCACCATGAAGGTCTCCATCCGGCGCTGCGCGCCGCTCACCGCGGTGCCGACCGAGGTGATCTTGACCGAGAGCGGATAGTTGGCGGGCCCTGGGGTGCCGCTGAAGGCGACCGTGCCGGCCGTGTTGGCGTAGTAGGTGGGCGTGACCGTGTAGGAGACCGAGCCCGGCCCCGAGCCGACGGTGCCGGTCTGTGCGGCGGTCCACAGCGCGGTGGACTCGGTGCCTTCGATCTTGTTGTACGCCCAGTCGAGCCCCGCCTCGGCCGCGCTGATGCCGCTCAGCCGATTCCGGTCCAGGGCCGAGCCGTCGTTGTTGTGGATCGCTTGCTGGATCACGACGGCCGAGAGCAGGAACACGATGAAGGTGACCAGCATCGCGGTCACCATCGCGATGCCTTCTTCGCCGTGGGCGCGCCGGGTCTGGTGTTCGGTCCGCATGTGGGGCACCTCCTTCATGCCGCGCTCGGGAGCGTCTGGCAGATACTGGTCGGGTAGCTGTACGAGGTGTTGCGCCCCGTCAGCGAGGCCTGGAGCTCGACCGTCGACGACGGCGCGTTCGAGTAGTCGGGGTTGACCATCAGATGGATGTTCAGGGTGCGAGACCCTTTCAGCGCGTCGCCGGTCAGCTCGAACGCGTTCGTGCCGGTGGTCCGGTTCACGACGAACTCGGCCACGGTGAGCCAGGAGGTCAGCCAGGTGTTCGAGCCGGGCGTCCAGGTACGGGCCTGCAGCTGGTTCGTGGACGTGATCTGCCAGAGCTCGCACACCGCGCCGCCCCGGATCGTCGCGTTCGCCTGGGTATACAGCAGCAGGCGCTGGTTCGCCGGGGCGCCGCCCGTGTAGCCGGCGATCGCCGCGGCCGGATCCGAGATCACGTTGCCCGACCGGAGCTCCTTGTCGAGCTGTTCGATGGCCAATCGGGCCTGGTCGTTCGCGCGGCTGATGCGGTCGGTGGCGACGACGGTGCGCTGCATCGAGACGAGCACCGTGCTGAAGATCACCATCACGATCCCCATGATCGACATCGCCACGAGGAGCTCGACGAGGGTCATCCCGTCTTCGCGCCGCAGGTCCAACCGGTTCGCCATCACGACCCCGTCGCCGGCGTCGGCTGGAAGGTTGCGTCGAGATCGAGCTCGCCCAGG
>JBDTNY010000024.1:0-10613 GCA_039933515.1 Actinomycetota bacterium | reverse complement strand
GGCCAGCACTTCCTGGGCACGGCCCACACCCTCGCGAACTTCGAGACCGCGTTCTTCCGGTCCTCGATGGCCGACAACAACAGCTTCGAGCAGTGGGAGGCCGAAGGAGCCCTCGACACGAGTAACCGGGCGAACGCCGCCTGGAAGAAGATGCTAGCCGAGTACGAGCCCCCGCCGATCGACGACGCCGTCGACGCGGAGCTCACGGAGTGGATCGAGCGGAAGAAGGCATCCTTCCCCGACTCGAACGTGTAGGAGGACGAACGCAAACGTGGCGGTACGCAAGCGGAAGATCGGGGGGCTGACGGATGAACAGGCGGTGTCGCTCCGCGTGCTCGTCGCGACGCCCAAGTTCGAGCTGATCCCGCTCAAGAACGCGGCCGAGAAGATCGAGGAGCTCCCGCACGCGGCGGCGATCACGGTGACGGCGTCCCCGAGCCACGGGATCGAGGCCACGCTGGATCTGGCGACCACCGCTGCCGAGCGCGGCCACAGCGTCATCCCCCATCTGTCGGCGCACATGATCCGCGACCGCGCGCACCTCGGTGAGGTGCTGGCTCGCTGCCGCGAGGCGGGGTTACGGCAGGTCTTCGTGGTGGGCGGCGACGCGAAGGACAAGGGTGAGTTCCACGACGGGCTGATGCTGCTGCGCGCGATCGACGAGGCCGGCCACCCGTTCACCGAGATCGGCGTGCCGTCGTACCCGGAAGGCCATCACGACATCGCCGACGAGCGGCTGTTAGAAGTCTTGCTCGAGAAGCAGAAGCTCGCCAGCTACATGGCGACCCAGATGTGCTTCAACCCGGGGGCGATCGTGTCGTGGATCGCCCGGATGCGCGCGGCCGGCGTGACGCTCGCCGTGCATCTGGGGACGCCCGGTGTCGCCGAGCTCACGAAGCTCATGGCGATCTCGGCGAGGATCGGCATCGCCGACTCCGCCCGCTATCTGAGCAAAAATCGCAAGATGGTGGGTTCGCTGCTCACGCCCGGCAAGTTCGGCCCCGATGCCCTACTGCTCGGGATGGCCGACGCGTTCTGCGACCCGGCGGCGCGCGTGGAGGCGCTCCACCTGTTCACGTTCAACCAGGTGGCGGCCACGCTCGAGTGGCAGCGGCGGATGCTCGCGGAGCTCGGGTAGACCGCTCCCGGTCTGAACCGCTGGTCACGTCCCACCATGCCACGCTGCCGCAGCTCGTGGCAGACTCCCGCCCGCGACCATGAACGGGGGTCATACATGGATCGGCGGCGGTAACCGGATGGCGATCGAGATCCCCTGCGCGTTCTGCGGCCCCCGGCCCTTCACCGAGTTCCGGTTCGGGGGTGAGCTGCGGCCCCTCGACGCGCCCGACGTCGAGTCCGACTTCGCGCGGGCCTTCCTGCCCGAGAACCCGGCCGGCCCGCAGGAGGAACGCTGGTTCCACGTTCTCGGCTGCAGGACGTGGTCGACCGTGACCCGTGACACGCGCACGAACAGGATCGGCTGACGTGGGATCGCTCCGGTTCGAAGGCCGCGAGGTCGCCTTCACCGACGGCGACACGATCGCCTCGGCGCTCTTCCGTGACGGCGTCAGGACGTTCTCGCGGTCGATGAAGTATCACCGGCGCCGCGCGCTCTATTGCGGGACCGGCGACTGCCCGAACTGCCTGCTCACGGTCGATGGCGCCCCGGCGGTGCACGCGTGCCAGGCGCCGTGCTCCGACGGGATGGAGGTCGTTCGTCCGCACGGCTGGCCCTCGACCGAGCGCGACCTGCTGCACGTGACGGACTCGCTGCATCGGCTGATGCCGGTCGGCTTCTACTACAAGACGTTCATCAAACCGCGGTTCGCGTGGGAGACCGCCGAGAAGGTGATCCGGCGCGCGACTGGGCTTGGCGCGCTTCCGCCCACGACCGCCGCCGAGCGGAGCGTCGTGCGCCACGTACGGACCGACGTGCTCGTCGTCGGAGCGGGGGCGGCGGGGCTCGAGGCCGCGCGTGACGCCGCCTCTGCGGGGGAGCGCGTGATCGTCTGCGACGAGTCGCCCATCGGCGCCGCGATCGCGCCGGGCGCGGCCCTCGAACGGGTGCGTGCGCTCGAGGCGGAGGTCCGCGCGATGCCCGAAGTGACCGTGCTCGACGGGCACACCGCCCTGGGGGTCTATGAAGGTCTCGAGGTGCCGCTCGCCGCCGACCGGGAACTGGTGCGCGTGCACCCCGGGCGCGTCGTCGTGGCGACGGGTGCCGCCGAGATCCATCCGGTCTTCCCGGGGAACGACCTGCCCGGCGTATGGCTCAGCCGCGGCGCCGCGCGTATGGCGGGCGTGCACGGGGTGCGTCCCGGCGACGTCGCGGTGGTGATCGTCGGCACCGAGGAGGGACTTGCCCATCTCGAGACCCTCCGTGCGTCCGGTGTTCGGATCGCGGCCGTCGCCGTGCCGGCATCGCTCGGCGACCGCGTGCCCGAGGGCAGCGGCGAGGTCGTCGTCGACGGCACGGTGCACGAGGCGCGTGGCGGGAAGACGCTCTCCTCGGTCGTGCTGCGCAGGGGCACGAAAGGGAAGCGGTTCGACTGCGATCTGCTGGTGCTCTCGCTCGGTCTCGCGCCCCGGGACGGGTTGGCGCGGATGGCGCTCCCCGGCGAGGCGGTCGAGCTCGTCGGTGACGCGGCGGGTCCCGATGCCACCCCGCCGAACGGTCACGACGGCACCGTGTGCCTTTGCGAGGACGTGTCGCTGCACGACCTGCGGCAGGCCTGGGACGAGGGCTACCGCAACGCCGAGATCCTGAAGCGCTACACCACGACGACGATGGGCCCGTGCCAGGGCGCGATGTGCGGGCGGGCGCTCACCTGTTTCGCGCGAGATCGGAGCGACGTATCGGCGGAGGACGTGGCCGCGCCGTTCGCCACTGCCGCGCGCACCACGGCGCGCCCTCCCGCACGACCCGTCACGCTCGAGACGCTCGCGTCGTCCGTCCACGAGCTGATCGACAAGCGGTCGTCGCTGCACGAGATGCACCTCGCCGCCGGTGCGCGCCTCGACCGTTCAGGCGGATGGCTCCGCCCGTTCTCGTACGGCGACTGGCGGGAGGAGTACCGCGCCGTGCGCGAGCGCGTGAGCGTGATGGACGTCGGCACGCTCGGCAAGTTCACGATCGGTGGAGCCGACGCGGCGACGCTCGTGGATCGAATGTTCCCGTGCCGTACGGACGACCTCGCGTCGGGACGCACTCGCTACGTCCTCAGCCTCGACGAGGCCGGCTACGTGATGGACGACGGGTTGCTCTGCGCGGTCGCCGACGGGGCCTTTTACCTGACCTCGACCTCGGGCGGTGCCGCCCGCACCGACGCGCGCCTGCGGGACCTCGCCGATCGCATGTCGCTCGACGTGCACGTGCTGGACCGGACCGCGCAGTGGGGCGCGATCAACGTCGCGGGGCCGTTCGCGCGGGAGCTGCTGGAGCGGTTGAGCGACGATCCGATCGACGCGGTCGCGCTCCCGTACCCGGGGTTCGCCGACGTGACCGTGGCGGGGGTCCCGTGCCGCGCGGTGCGCACCGGTTTCGTGGGGGAGCTCGCGTTCGAGCTGCATCATCCGCGCTCGCGGGGGCCGGAGCTCTGGGCCGCGCTGGTGCGCGAGGGCGCCGCCTGGGACCTGCTGCCGCATGGCCTCGATGCCCTGGAGCTGCTCAGGCTCGAGAAGGGCCACGTCTACCTCGGTCAGGACACGATGCCCGACGACACGCCGGCGAAGCTCGGGATGTCGTGGGCGGTCTCGATGGACAAGGAGTGGTTCCTCGGCAAGCGAGCCCTCGAACGGCTCGCCGAGCTCCCGGCGACGCGCAAGCTCGTCGGGCTCGAGTTCGACGGGGCGCCTGCCGACGTGGCCGACGTCCGAGGGGCGCCGCTGCTCGTCGGCGGTGAGATGGTCGGGCGCGTGACCTCGGCCGAGCGCTCGATCGCGCTCGATCGGTCGATCGGGCTCGGATGGGTGCGTGCTTCCGACGGTGGGTTCCCGACCGTGCTTGAGGTCGCGGGACATCCAGGTGCGCGCGTCCGAGTCGTGCCTACCCCGTTCTACGATCCGAGCGGGGAGCGGCTCCGTGGCTGAGCTCCGGGCGGTGTCACCCACGGTGGTCGCGGTGCTCGCGTCCGAGGCCGAGTGCGACGGCATCCTCGCGCCCACCGGCGCGACCCTGTGCCGAGTGGCGCCGCGCGAGCTGCTGCTGATCGGCGAGATCGACGCCGCCGAGGTCCACGTCGACGGGGCCGGCGCGGTCGTCGAGGACGTCACCGACGGCTGGGCGGCGTTCGAGCTCGCCGGCGACGACGTCGGGGACGCGTTCTCACGCCTCTCAGAGCTCGAGCTTCCCGCCGAGGGCTTCGCGCAGGGAGAGGTCGCGCGGATCGGCGCGAAGCTGCTGGTGGAGCCCGGCCGCCTCACGATCCTGGTGCCTGCGATGCTCGGCGCGTTCATCGAGGAACGGATCCGCACCGACTGCGCGGAGGTGCTCGCGTGACCGGCCTGCTGCGCCGCCGCGAGTTCCTCAGCCGCCGGGAGCTGAGGCCCTGGTACGACGTCGTGATCGTGGGCGGCGGCGTGAACGGCCTCTCGCTCGCGTTCCACCTGGCCGAGTACCACGGGGTGCGCGACGTGGCCGTGCTCGAGCGCCACTACATCGGCAGCGGTGGGAGCGGCCGCAACACCCAGGTCGTGCGCGCGACCTACAACACCACCGAGACCGTGCCGCTGTACGCCACGAGCCTCGCGATGTACCGCACCCTCTCGCAGGAGCTCGACTACAACATCCTGTTCAGCACCCAGGGCAACCTGGACCTCTGCCACTCGAGCGACACCTTGCAGGTCGAGCGCGAGAAGGTCGCGATCCACCGACAGTACGGGGTACAGACCGAGATGCTCTCGCCTGACCAGGTGCTCGAGGTCTGCCCGTTGGTGGATCTCACCGCCGGAGGCGAGCTCCCGGTCATCGGCGCGTCGTACCACCCGCCGGGAGCGTTCGCGCGCCACGACTCGGTGGTGTGGGGCTACGCGGCCGCCGCGAACCGCCGCGGTGTCGACATCCACGAGGGCGTGGAAGTGACCGGCGTCGAGGTCGTCGACGGGGTGTGCACCGGGGTGCGGACCACCGCGGGGCCGATAGCGGCGGGGCGCGTGGTGAGCGCGGTGGCCGGCTACTCGTCGGAGCTGGCGCGGATGGCGGGGGTCCGCCTCCCGATCGAGACGATGGCGCTTCAGGCGTTCGTGACCGAGGCCTACACCCCGGTGCTGTGGGGGCTCGTATCCTCGATGGACCTCTACGTGTACACCCAGCAGACCGCGCGCGGCGAGCTGGTCGTGGGCGGCGAGACCCTCCCGTACAACACGTACTCGACGCGCTCGACGTTCGACTTCGCGGCCGAGACGGCGAAGCGCACGATCCAGCTGCTGCCGTTCATGGCGAAAGCCCGGTTGATGCGGCAGTGGACCGGCTTGTGTGACATGACGCCCGACTCCTCTCCGCTGCTCGGCGAGAGCGAGGTCCGGAACTTCTTCCTTATGTCGGGGATGGGCACCTGGGGGTTCAAGGGCGCGCCGATCTTCGGCAAGACGATGGCCGAGCTGCTCGCGACCGGTCGGGTGAACCCGCTGATCGCGCCGTTCGCCCCCGACCGGTTCCGCAATGACCGCATGGTGCCGGACGCCGCGAGCGCCGGGACGCACCGTTAGCCCGTAACGGACCAGTCCGTCGTGGCCGCGAGCAGCCAGTCCACGAGGTAGTCCGCGAAGGACGGCCGCACGAGCAACCGCGTAGTGTCGGCGCGCTCGTGCAGGAGCACCTGCGTCTTGGCGAGCAGCGTCTGCGCGCACATCCCCGCCGCCCAGGCGAGCGAGTGCAGGTCGATCGTGCAGCCCTTCGACAGCAGTTCGAACCGTCCGGGGCCGCCGATCTCGATCGCCACTCGGTTCGCGCTCACGTCGACGACGGAGTAGTGCAGGCCGTCCAGCGCGGAGTCGAGCTCGGCCGCGATCTCGGCGCCGTTGCTCGGGGGGCCGAGCACGAGCCACTCGTCGGGGCCGAGCCACAGTGCGGCGCGCTCGCCCTCCTCCCAGCACGCGTTCGGTTCAAGCGGCAGCGGGAAGGGCACTCGGTCGGCGAGCGCCGGATCCAGCCGGAGCGAGACTTGGGCGAGGAAGGGCTCGTGCGTCGCGGTGACCTCCCCCCCGGTGCGCTCAGCGATCGCGGCGAGGTCGTCGAGCCGGGCCGCCAGCGGGTCGTGCGCGAAGGCGTCAGCCGTCACGGCGAGCTCCATCCGGGTCATAGAACATCGGCGCCGTGACCTCGGCCTCGATCGGCCCGCCGGTGGTGGCGGCTACGATCGTCGAGCCGAGCAGCTCCCTTCCGCCCTTCACCATCGCGAGCGCGAACGCGCGCTCGAGGATCGGGCTGCGATAGCTCGACGTCACGAAGCCGAGCATCGGGACGGGCGGCGAGGCGTCGGCGTCGGCCGGCGCCACCAGCTGGGCGCCCTCGGGGATCCACTTGGTGCCGTCGACAGGCAGCAGCCCCACGAGCTGCTTCCGGTCGGTCCGAACGGTGTCGGGGCGGCGGAGCGAGCGCTTCCCGATGAAGTCCGAGTCGTCCTTGCGCACGATCCACGACATCCCGAGGTCGTGCGGGGTGACCGTCCCGTCGGTGTCCTGGCCGACGATCACGTAGCCCTTCTCGGCGCGCAGGACGTGCATCGCCTCGGTCCCGTAGGGCGTGAGCCCGAACGGCGCGCCGGCCGCGATCACGGCTTCCCATAACATGAGCCCGTGGTGACCGGGCACGTTGATCTCGTACGCGAGCTCGCCGGTGAAGCTCACGCGCGCGACCCGGGCGGCCATGCCCGCGACCTCACCGTCGCGCCAGGTCATGAACGGGAACGCGGCCGCATCGAGGTCGAGGTCGGTGCCGAGCCCCGCGAGCACGGCGCGTGCCTGCGGCCCGTTCACCGCGATCGTCGCCCACTGCTCGGTCACGCTCGTCGCGAACACCCGGAGGTCGGGCCATTCGGTCTGCAGCCACTCCTCGACGTGGTCCATGACCTTCGCGGCGCCGCCGGTGGTCGTGGTGATCAGGTAGCGATCGTCGGCCAGCCGCATCGCCACGCCGTCGTCGAACACCATCCCGTCGAGCCCGAGCATGAACCCGTAGCGGATCGAGCCCACCGGGAGCGTGGACATCCGGTTCGTGTAGACGTGATCCAGGAACGCGGCGACGTCGGGGCCGGTGAGCTCGATCTTGCCGAGCGTGGAGGCGTCCATCATGCCTGCGGTCTGTCGCACCGCGAGGCATTCGCGCGAGACCGCCGTGTGCAGATCCTCAGACGGCGAAACCGGGAAGTACCACGGGCGCTTCCACTGGCCGACGTTCTCGAAGGCCGCCCCGTGTGCCACGTGCCATGGGTGGATCGGCGTGGTGCGGATCGGGTCGAGCAGGGTGGGGCCGCGATCCCGCCCCGCGAGTACCGAGTACGGGACCGGGGTGTACGGCGGCCGCGCGTTGGTTGGCCCCTGCGCCCCGGGACCGGCGCCCCACGCCTGGTTCACGATCGCCGCGGTGAGCACGCCACTCGTGCGTCCCTGGTCGATCGCGGTGCCGATGTAGGTCTGGCGCTTCACGTGCTCGGTCGAACGCAGGTCGCGCGACACGGCGTCGAGCACGTCGGCCACGGTCGAATCCCGTTGCAGATCGACGAAGTGGCGCGAGAGGTCCTCGGCCGGCGTGAACCAGAACGGCGTGACCGTCGGCAGTCCCTGGCCGGCGGCGGCGCCCACGATCTCGAGCCACCGAGGGCCGGTGCCGTCGGGCAGGAAGCAGGCGAGCGCGTCGTCGTACCGGAGGCCACCGTTGATCCCGCGCCAGAGCTGCACCGCCGGGTTCCATCCGCCGGCGACAAGCAGGAGGTCGGCGTCGAACGTCTTGTGGGCGCCGCCGGGACCCGTCGCGTGCACGGCCGACACCCGCGGATGGCCCTCGGTCCCCGTCACGGCCCATCCGTTGCGGACGTCGATGCCGCGCGCTCGGGCCCGATCACTCGCGGGACCGCCCGAGCCCACGTCCACGATCGCGGCGATCTCGACCCCGGTGTCCGCGAGGGCGATCGCGGCGTCGTGCCCCGAGTGGTTCGTCGTGAACACCACCGTCCTGGAACCCGGCAGCACGCCGAACCGGTCGGCGTAGAGGCGGGCCGACGAGGCAAGCATCGTCCCCGGTCGGTCGTCGTCGGCGAAGGCGATCGGCCGCTCGTGCGCGCCCGCGGCCACCACCACCCGGCCCGCGCGGACGTGCCAGACGCGCGCCGTCGGTACCGAGCGCTCGTACACCACGACGTAGCCGTCGTCGTAGATCCCGAGGGCGGTGGCTTCCGTCAGGACGCTCGCCTCGGGTGCCTCGGCGAGCTCCGAGGCCATGGCGGCGATCCACTCGGGTGCGGCATCGCCGTCCACTGAGTCCGCCGCCGTCGCCGCCCCGCCGAGCCAGTGACGTTCGTCGACGAGCAGCACGCGGTCGCCCGCCCGGGTGGCCTCGACCGCTGCGCGCAGCCCCGCGATCCCCGCGCCGATCACGATCGTCTCGACGTGGAGATGCCGGTGGTCGGCGGCCGGCGCCCCGGTGTCGTCGGTCGGGAGCCGTCCCACGCCCGGGCGGCCCACCGCGACGAGGCCCTCGACCAGTCGCACCGCCGTCGCCGGCACGATCGGGTCGAACCGCGGCGCGGTCACCTCGACGAACGCGCACGGCTCCTCGACCCCGGCGGAGAACACCCCGCGCGGACGGCCCAGGATCGGCGACGCGCACACGACGTCGACCCCGTTCCCGAGCAGGGCGCTCGCGAGGGTGTCGCCCTCGAACCCCCGATACGGGCGACCCTCGAAGGTGAATCCCAAGACCCGTGCGCGGTCGATCCCGAGGCCGCCGGTCTCGAGGCGCCGGGAAGTCATATCGGCGGCTCCTCACCCACGCGATATGTCCCGCGGATCTCGTGCGTCACGGTCGAGCGCACCGCGTTGAACCACCGCCGGCACCCGGCGGCGTGCATCCATCGCTCCGACCAGTCGCCCCTCGGGTTGTCGCGCATGAAGAGGTAGTCGGCCCACTCGGCATCGGTGAGCGCCGAGGGATCGGCCGGGTACGAGACGTGCGCCTGCCCGCCGTAGCGGAACTCGATCTCGTCACGCGGGCCGCACCACGGGCAGGGGATCAGCAGCACCGGCTCACCCCGCGGCCTCGTCGAACGCCCTCACGGCGCTTTTGGTCGCCGTCATGCGCCAGGCCTCGGTCAGGAGCTCGGCGACCTCGTCACCCGGAGCGCGCGCCACGCGCACACCGACCCATCCGTGCTGCGCGACGTACGCGGGCAGGAAGTACGCGGCCGGGCGCTCCTCGATCAGCGCCCGCTGTTCCTCGTGGGTGGCCTTGATCGACGCCTGGCGCCCGTCCTTGCCCATCATCGCGAAGATCTTGTTCCGCACCCGGAAGGTGGCCTCGCCCCAGGTCTCGCGTTCCTCCGCGTCGGGGAACGAGAGCGCGACCTCGCGGAACCTCGCGGCCTTCATCAGTGCGCGACCGCCGCGGCGCCGTGCTCGTCGATCAGCGCGCCGGTCGTGAACCGCTCGAGCGCGTACGGCGTCGCGAGCGTGCTCGCCTCGCCGGCCGCGATCGTCTCGGCGTACACCCAGCCCGAGCCCGGTGTGGCCTTGAACCCGCCCGTGCCCCAGCCGCAGTTCAGGAAGAGCCCGGGGATCGGCGTCAGGCCGATGATCGGCGAGGCGTCGGGACAGACGTCGACGATGCCGCCCCAGGTCCGCAGCACCGAGGCGTGCGCGAACATCGGGAACAGTTCGAGCGCGGCGGCCATCTGGTGCTCGATCACGTGGAAGGAGCCGCGCTGCGCGTAGGAGTTGTACGCGTCGATCCCGGCGCCCATCACCAGCTCGCCCTTATCGGCCTGGCTCACGTAGACGTGGACGGCGTTCGACATCACGACGGTGTCCAGCACGGGTTGGTAGAGCGCGGAAACAAGGGCCTGGAGCGGGTGAGACTGGATCGGCAGGCGCAGGTCCACCATCGACGCGAGGACGCTCGTGTGACCGGCCGCGGCGAGCGCGACCTTGTTCGCGCGGATCGTCCCGCGGCTCGTCTCGACGCCGGTCACGGCGCCGTCGGGCCTCCGCAGGAACCCGGTCACCTCGGCGTGCTCGACGATGTCGACGCCCAGCTCGCTCGCGCGCGTGGCGTAGCCCCACGCGATCTTGTCGTGCCGCGCGACCGCCCCGCGGCGCTGGAGGGTCCCGCCGAGCACGGGGTACCGCACGTCGGGCGAGACGTTCACGATCGGCACGAAGTCCTTGACCGCCGAGGCGTCGAGCCACTCCGCGTCGACGGCGTTCAGGCGGTTCGCCTCGACCCGGCGCATCGAGGTCCGGATGTCGCCCAGGTCGTGCGAGAGGTTCAGCACCCCGCGCTGCGAGAACTGCATGTCGAAGGCGAGCGCCTCCTCGAGGCCCTCCCAGAGCTTCAGCGAGTGCTCGTAGATCGCGGCCGACTCGTCCCACAGGTAGTTCGAGCGGATGATCGTGGTGTTGCG
>JBDTNY010000023.1:0-8537 GCA_039933515.1 Actinomycetota bacterium | reverse complement strand
CTCGAACGCGAACCGGGCGATCTTCTCGCTGCCCTTGACGCTGATCAGCTTCAGGGCCTGGGCGACGCTCGGCGTCTGCATGTATTCGATGCCGGCGTAGAGGTCCTCGACGTTCTCCCGCACCATCACGAGGTCGACCCCGCGTCCGGAATACGGCGTCACGACACCCGGCAGCTCGCGCACGGGGCGAACGTTCGCGTAGGTCTCGAACAGCTTGCGCAGAGTGACGTTGGCGCTCTTTTCCCCGAACCCGACCGGCGTCTCGAGCGGTCCCTTGAGCGCGACACGCGTATGAGAGATCGAGTCCATCGTCTCCTGGGGTACGCCAGAGGCGATGCCCTTTTTGAAGACCTCGGCGCCGGCGTCTGCCTCCTCCCAGTCGATCGGGGCGCCGGTCGCCTCGACGATGCGCTGCGCGGCGCTGACGCACTCGGGGCCGATGCCGTCGCCGGGGATCAGAGTCACGGGGATGCGGGTGTCAGTGGCGTTCACGGTGCCTCCTTCGGCGGCGAGCGCGCCGCGTCGCGCCCATGGTAGCTGCGGGAAGCCGGGACTTGGCCCGTCCGCAGCTCACCCGGTAGGGTGTCGCCCCCCATGCATCGCGCCCGACGTCTCGCGACGCTCTTCACCCTCGCCGCCGTCCTCGGCGCGGGGGTCACGATCGCGCCCCCGGGGGGCGTGGGCCGCCCGCGGACGGCAGAGGCCGCTTGGGCGATCGATCCGGCCGTGGGGATCAGCAACCTCGACCACGTGGTTTTCGTGGTGCAGGAAAACCGCTCATACGACCACTACTTCGGGACCTTCTCCCGCGGCGACGGCCTCCCGCGGAACCCCGACGGCTCGTTCGCCGTCTGCGTCCCCGACCCCAGGATCGACGGGCGATGCCGGAGGCCGTATCACGACACCAACCAGTTCGACGTGGGAGGGCCCCACGGGCTCGAGGCGTCGAAGATCGATGTCGCGCAGGGCAAGATGGATGGGTTCGTCCGGGCGTTCCGCCATAAGGGCACGCCGTGCACGAACGACTCGACTCCGGCGTGGTCCTGCCTGAAGGCGACGAAGGGACCGCGCGGGACGCCCGACGTGATGGGCTTCCACACGGGCAAAGAGATCCCTAACTACTGGGAGCTCGCGCGCCGATACGTCCTTCAAGACCGGATGTTCGCTCCGGTCGACTCGTGGACGCTGCCGTCGCACCTGTTCCTGGTCTCGGGATGGTCGGCGAGCTGCTCGGACCCGGCGGACCCCATGACCTGTACATCGGACAACGACTCACCGGCCCTGTGGACGAAGTACTTCCTCGCAGAGGGGATGGGTGCCCCTGCTCCATACGCATGGGCGAGCATCACGTGGCTCCTGGACAAGGGCGGCGTGAGCTGGTCGTACTTCGTGGGGCCCCATACCTGCATCGATCAACCCGGGTGCGGCCTGCCGTTCGATGATCAGACCACGGTGCCGGCGCAGAACCCCCTGCCGGGCTTCCGCACGGTGCGCGAGCGTTCGGGCAGCCTGAACAAGGTCCGGTTCAACGACGAGTTCTTCGCCGAAGCCAACGCCGGGTCGCTGCCCTCGGTGTCGTGGGTGATGCCGACGCGGGGTCGGGGTGAGCACCCGAGCGACCGCATCGCGAACGGCCAGGCGTGGGTCTCCCGGGTGGTGAACGCCGCGATGGAAGGTCCCGACGCGCCCCGCACCGCCGTCTTCTTGGTGTGGGACGACTGGGGTGGGTTCTACGACCACGTGCAGCCGACCAAGGTCGATCGGAACGGATACGGGATCCGTGTGCCCGGCATCCTGATCAGCCCGTACGCCAGCCGCGATCTCGACGTCGACCACCAGCTGCTGTCGTTCGACGCCTACCTCAAGCTGATCGAGGACCGGTGGTTGGGCGGAAGGCGGCTCGACGGTCAGAACTGGGGATGGCCCGATCCGCGTCCCACCACCCGCGAGGACGTCCCCGGGCTCGGCGACCTGTCGCTCGCGTTCGACTGGGGCCAGGACCCGATCAAGTGGCGCCACCTGGATCCCACCCCTTCGAGGTCGTCGGGATGAGCCGGTCGCGCCGCCGGCACGCGCTGGCAGGCGCCGCGATGATCACCGCCGCGGCCCTCGCCCTCGCCCTCGCACCGCACGCGGAGCCCGAGGCGTCGGCCGACGGGGGATCGAAGCGAGCCCTCGCCTCGATCGAGCCTGCGACGGGCATCCGCAACATCGACCACATCGTCGTGATCGTGCAGGAGAACCGCTCGTTCGATCACTACTTCGGGACCTTCCCGGGCGCGAACGGGATCCCGCGCCTGGCGGACGGGCGCTTCAAGCCGTGCCTCCCCGATCCCGCCTCGCCCCGTTGCCGCCGTCCGTACCGCGACACCAACCTGTTCGACCAGGGCGGACCCCACAACACGCTGGCGTCGAAGATCTCGGTCGACGGCGGGCGGATGGATGGGTTCGTCCAAGCGCTGCGCAGGATCGGCACCGGGTGCGGAGGCAACCCCGACCGGTACCAGTGCACGCGAGCCACGCCGGGTCCCCACGGGACTCCCGACATCATGGGTGTGCACACGGAGGCGGAGATCCCGAACTACTGGGCCTACGCGAAGCGCTACGTCTTGCAGGACCGGATGTTCGCGCCATCGGACTCGTGGAGTTTGCCCTCGCACCTCTATCTCGTGTCGGCGTGGTCGGCGATCTGCGCCTCGCCGCGCGATGGCACGACGTGCAGGTCAGAGCTCGACCGTCCGGTCTCATGGTGGAGCCAGCCCGCCGGAACACCAGCTCCTTACGCGTGGGGCGACATCACCTGGATGCTCGACGAGCGCGGCGTGTCGTGGGCGTACTACGTCGGCGCGAACAGCTGTCTGGCGTGGCCATGCGACGCGACCAAGGACAAGGACTCCACGAACCCGCTCTTCAACCCGCTGCCGGGGTTCCAGACCGTGCATCGCCACCGCTCGATGGGGAGGATCCGCCCGCACGAGGCCTACTTCGCCGCGGCCGCGAACGGGGCGCTCCCGAAGGTCTCGTGGCTGATGCCCACGGCCGGCCGCACCGAGCATCCCCCGGACAACATCGGCAACGGCCAGGCCTGGGTCACGCGCGCGGTGAACGCCGTGATGCAGGGTCCCGAGGAGCAACGGCTCCATACGGCGGTCTTCCTGGTGTGGGACGACTGGGGTGGCTTCTACGACCACGTGCAGCCGATCCGGATCGACGAGAACGGCTACGGGATCCGCGTGCCCGGGATCATGATCAGCCCCTACGCCAAGAGCGGCACGATCGACTCGCAGACCCTCAGCTTCGACGCCTACCTGAAACTGATCGAGGATCGGTTCCTCGGTGGACAACGCCTGGACGGTGAGAACTTGGGCTGGCCCGACGCCCGGCCCAGCGTGCGGGAGGACGCGCGCCGGCTGGGGGATCTCGGGCTCGAGTTCGACTGGTACCGAGATCCGATCCCGCCCCTGATCCTCGACCCAACGCCCTGACTCGGCGATCCATGGTTCCGCCCGCTACGATGCGCGCCGTGTCCTCCCGACGCCTGGCGCGCGCGCTCGCCTTGGTGAGCTCCCTCGCTCTGCTGACCGCCGGAGCGCGTGCCCCGTCGCCCACCGCCGGCCCACACCTGAACGAGTTCGGCGTCGATCCCGCCGCCGGCATCTCGAACATCGACCATGTGATCTTCGTGGTGCAGGAGAACCGGTCGTATGACCACTACTTCGGCACGTTCCCGATCGGCGACGGGCTGCCGCGGCGCGCCGACGGCTCCTTCTCGGTCTGCATCCCCGATCCGGAGGCCACCGGATGCCGCCGGCCGTTCCACGACACGAACCAGATCGACATCGGCGGCCCCCACGGGGCGATCGCATCCAGGATCGACGTGCACGGCGGCGCGATGGACGGGTTCGTCAAGGCGTTCCGCCAGCGGGGGACACCCTGTACGCATGACCCGACCCCGCCGTGGAACTGCCGGCAGGCTGCGCCAGGGCCCAACGGCACGCCCGACGTGTTGGGGTTCCACACCTTCAAGGAGATCCCGAACTACTGGAAGTACGCGAAGCGGTTCGTGCTTCAGGACCGGATGTTCGCCCCGGTCGATTCCTGGACGCTGCCCGCGCATCTCGCGCTCGTCTCGGGGTGGTCGGCGATCTGCAGCGACCCCGCCGACGGGATGAGCTGCACGAGCGGTGAACCCGAGCACTGGTGGGACGTGCCGGCCGGGCGGGGTGCGCCGTACGCATGGGCCGATATCACCTGGCTCCTGAACCAGCACGGTGTGAGCTGGCGCTACTACGTCGGTGAGGGGTCGTGCACTTCGCGCCCGTGTCCCGAGGACCGCCCGCCCGGCGTGACGGTGCCCGCGCAGAATCCGCTCCCGGGGTTCGGCACGATCGAGGCCTCGGGCCAGATCGGCCGGGTCACGTCAAACACGAGGTACTTCGACGCCGCGGCGGCCGGGAGCCTGCCGGCCGTCTCGTGGGTGATGCCCACCCTGAACCGGGGCGAGCACCCTCCCGACGCGATCGAGAACGGCCAAGCGTGGGTGACCCGCGTGGTGAACGCGGCGATGCAGGGGCCCGATTGGAACCGCACCGCGGTCTTCCTTGTGTGGGACGACTGGGGCGGGTTCTACGACCACGTGCCGCCGATCCGGATCGATCAGAACGGCTACGGGATCCGCGTGCCCGGGATCCTGATCAGCCCGTGGGCCGATCGCGGCCTCGACGTCGATCACCAGACCCTGAGCTTCGACGCCTACCTCAAGTTCATCGAGGATCGGTGGCTGGGCGGGCAGCGGCTCGACGGCGAGAACATGGGCTGGCCCGACGCGCGGCCCACCGTGCGTGAAGACGTCGCCCGCCTGGGCGACGTGGCGTCCGCGTTCGACTTCACGCAACGCCCGATCCTGCCGCTGATACTCGATCCGACGCCCTGACTCGGGCGGCGACGCGAGGTGCTGGCTCCCGCACCGAGCGCCGGGTACCCTGCACCTCTGTGACCCGCCTTCCCCTCCGACCCCTCCTGGTGGTGGCTGCCTTCGCGCTGCTGGTCGCCGGCCTGCTCACGCCCGTCTTCGCCTCCGCCGCCGGCAACGGCCCCGCGGACGGCGTAGCTCGCGCGATCGACCCCGCGGCCGGGATCCAGAACATCGACCACGTGATCTTCATCGTGCAGGAGAACCGGTCCTTCGATCACTACTTCGGGACCTTCCCCGGTGCGAACGGGATCCCCCGCTACCCGGACGGGCGCTTCAAACCCTGCATCCCGGACCCGGCGTCCACCAGCTGCCGGCGGCCCTACCACGACCACGGCCTGTTCGATCAGGGCGGCCCGCACGGCGAGGTCGGTTCCGCGATCTCGGTGAACCACGGCAAGATGAACGGCTTCGTGCGCTCGCTCCGCGAGATCGGGAACGGCTGCATGAAGCACCCCGACGACTACGCCTGCAGGCGGGCGACGAAGGGCCCGAACGGCACACCCGACGTGATGGGCTTCCACACGAAGGCCGACATCCCGAACTACTGGACCTACGCCAAGCGGTTCGTGCTGCAGGATCGGATGTTCGCGCCCTCGGATTCGTGGACGCTTCCCGCCCACCTGTTCCTGGTGTCCGGGTGGTCGGCGACCTGTCCCGATCTGTCCGACGTGAACAGCTGTTACAGCGACCAGAAGTTCCCCGGTGGGATCTGGGCGAACAAGGGGAAGATCTGGACGCCGCCGCACGGCGCCCCTCGGCCCTACATCTGGGCGCCGATCACCTGGATGCTCCAGAAGGCAGGCGTCGACTGGAGGTATTACGTGGGGCCCGGTACGTGCGTCGCGCCGCCCTGCGACTCGGGCGGCGGGGTCGAGACCGCGCCCGTGCAGAACCCGCTCCCGGGGTTCAAGGCCGTCGCGAAGACGAACCAGCTGGACCACATCCGATCCAACACCGAGTTCCTCGACGCGGCCGCGAACGGGTCCCTTCCGCCCGTCTCGTGGGTCATGCCCACGACGAACCGCGGCGAGCACCCGCCCGACTACATCGGGAACGGCCAGGCCTGGGTGACCAAGCTCGTGAACGCCGTCATGGCGGGCCCGCGGGAACAATGGCTCCACACGGCGATCTTCATCACGTGGGACGACTGGGGCGGCTTCTACGACCACGTGCGGCCGATCGTGATCGACGAGAACGGCTACGGGATCCGGGTGCCCGGCATCATGATCAGCCCTTACGCGAAGGCCGGCACGATCGACTCCCAGACCCTCAGCTTCGACGCCTACCTGAAGCTGATCGAAGATCGTTGGCTGAACGGCCGGCGCCTGGATGGGAACAACTGGGGATGGCCCGACAACCGACCGACCGTTCGGGAGGATCTCGTCCCGGGCGACCTCGCCAAGGAGTTCGACTGGACGCGGGCCCCGATCGATCCCTTCCAGCTGGACCCGACGCCGTGAGGGACGTCGGCTCGCCTCACCCGATAGCATGACGCGCTCCATGGTCGCCGCCCCGCGTTCCCGCCCGCGCACGTTGATCCGCACCTCGGGCGCGCTCTTGGTCGCCGGGCTCGTGGCGATGGCCTGCACCGGCGGAAGCGAGCCTGGGTCGACCCCCTCGTCGGCCGCGCCGACGACGGCCGCCTCGGGTCCGAGCCAGGCGGCGTCTACCTACCCCGAGCCGCAGGGGATCCTCGGCGCGCCGGGGCTGACCTCGGAGCCCGATGCCGGCCTGGCCCCGCGCGGGGTCGACATCTCGACCTTGCTGAAGCCGCCCGCGCCGGCGATGCTCGACGACCCGGCACGCCCGGTCGACCCCAAAGCCGGGATCATGAACCTGGACCACCTGATCTTCATCGTGCTCGAGAACCGCTCGTTCGATCACTACTTCGGCACGTTCCCGGGGGCCGACGGCATCCCGATGGACGCGAAGGGCAACCCCACGGTCTGCTCGCCCGATCCCGCGCAGCCCGGCGTCTGCTACGAGCCCTACCACGACACGAACTTCATCGATCAGGGCGGCCCCCACGGTGTCGATGCCTCGATCACGGACATCAACGGCGGGAAGATGGACGGGTTCGTGTCGGCGCTCCGCACGATCGGCAACGGCTGCGAGAAGCACCCCGATACGCCGCCGTGCCCACAGGCGACGAACGGCCCCCAGGGCCAGCCCGACATCATGGGCTACCACACGGCCGACGAGCTGCCGATCTACTGGAACTACGCCGAGACCTTCACGCTGCACGACCGGATGTTCGCGCCCACCGACTCGTGGACGCTGCCCGCGCACCTGTTCCTGGTCTCGGGTTGGTCGGCGAACTGCCCGGACCCGGCCGACCCGATGAGCTGCACCTCCGATCAGAAGTTCCCCGGCGGCCAGTACGCGACCAAGGGGAAGATCTGGACCCCGCCGATGGGTTCGCCGCGGCCGTACGTCTGGGCGCCGATCACCTGGCTCTTGTACAACCAGGGCGTGTCCTGGCGGTACTACGTCGGGCCGGGGACGTGTATCGCCCCGCCGTGCGCCAAGCTCAACGGGATCGAGACCGCGCCGGTCCAGAACGTGCTGCCAGGCTTCACCGCCGTGGACGCGACCGGCCAGCTCGACAACGTGCGGTCCAACGAGGAGTTCATGGCCGACGCCAAGGCGGGCGCCCTCCCGTCGGTGTCGTGGGTGATGCCCGTCACCGACCGCGGGGAGCACCCCCCGGATTCGATCGAGATGGGCCAGGCCTACGTCGCGAAGTTGATCAACTCGGTGATGCAGGGCCCCGAGGGGCAGTGGCTCCACACGGCGATCTTCCTCACCTGGGACGACTGGGGCGGCTTCTACGACCACGTGAAGCCGCCCGTCGTCGACGAGAACGGCTGGGGGCTCCGCGTCCCGAGCATGGTGATCAGCCCGTGGGCGCGCGCCGGGTACGTCGATCACCAGACCTTGTCCTACGACGCGTACCTCAAGCTGATCGAGGACCGGTTCCTGGGCGGCTCGCGGCTCGACCCCGCGACCGACGGGTGGCCCGACTCGCGCCCGACGGTGCGCGAGGACGTGAAGCTCCTCGGGAACCTCGCGAAGAGCTTCGACTTCTCGCAGGAGCCGATCCCGCCACTGGTCCAGAACCCCTGGCCGTTCCGATAGGCCGTGCGGGCGATCCCCGCGAGGTCCCGGGAGCGGCAACCTCGCCGGGTAGCATGGGCGCCGCCATGCGCTCCCGACCCCCGTTCCGAACCGCGCTCCTGGTGCTGGTCGCGGCGCTGACGTCGGCGGCCTGTATCGGCGGGAGAGAGCCGGCGGCGCCGGTCACGGCCTCAACCTCGCCCATCGGCTCGCCCTCGCCGACGCCCGCCCCGGGCGTGCCGCTCCCGTTCCTCGTGCCGGATCAGTACCCGGTCCTGCCCGGTTGGGCGCCCGCCGGGATCGACACGTTGTCGCTCGAGTCGCCGCCCGCGCCGCAGCCCGTCGCCGATCCGAACCGCCCGTTCGACCCGGCGGCGGGGATCATGAACCTCGACCACCTGATCTTCATCGTGCAGGAGAACCGATCGTTCGATCACTACTTCGG
>JBDTNY010000022.1:0-82921 GCA_039933515.1 Actinomycetota bacterium | reverse complement strand
GAACCGTCGCACGTGATCGATCCGAGGCGTTCGCAGTCGGCCAGGAAGTTGTTGGTCGGCTCGATGATGCAGAGCTCGTTGCCTTCCGGGTCGGCGAGCACGACGTGCTTCTCGTCCGGGCTCTGACCGATGTCGATATGGCGGCCACCCAGTTCGACGAGCCTCCGAACCGTTTCGTTCTGGTCATCGATGGAGGTGGTCGTCAGATCGAGATGGAGTCGATTCGCACCCACCTTCTCCTCCGGAACCGGCGCGAAGAGGATCCCGAACTTGGTGTCATCCGTCGGCAGGAGGCCGACCCCATCCTGGTTCTCGTCGTCGACCTCCCAGCGAAGCGCCTCGGCCCAGAAGCGCGCGAGGCGCAGCGGGTCGTTCGCATCGAAGCAGAGAGCGACGAGCCGAGCAGTCATCCAGCTCGGCATCCTAATGGAGACCTGGCCCTCGTCGAGTCGCGCTGACGTCGAACCGGTCTCCATGACTACGCCGCGACCACCAACGGCGCCGCCGTCTCGATCTCCTCGGTGATCGGGGACGGCCTGAACCCCTTGACCATGAGGTAGATGCCGAGGGACAACTCCCAGAAGAACTCCGGGATCGTGGCCAGGACCTGGGCCGGCGAGCCTGGCTCGATGACGTTGAGCAGCACGGCGGTGCCGGAGATGAGGATCAGCGGGCCTCCGATCAGCCCCAACAGCGCCATCCGGCGAGGCACGAGGCCGGACGTGAACATCAGGTAGCCCAGGATCAGCCCGTTCCCGATGCCGACGATCCAACCCGGCCCCAAAAGGAACGTCCAATCATGGATCGCGACCAGCGACCTGCCGACGGTCACGAACGAAGCCGCGTCTGCGCCGGGCGACCCTGCGAAGTCCTGTCGCAACGTCAGGACACCGAGCAGTCCGACGAGACCGATGGCGATGAACGTACTTTCGACGATGCGAGCGGTGACGTAGCCGAGCGAGAGCGTTTCGTTCTGGCGCTTGAGGATCGGGTACAGCACGACCGCGGTCCCGATGTTGGCGACGATGAGGACCATCTCCAGGAACGCGCCGAAGGCGATGCGGCTATCCCCGCCGACACCGAGGACGAAGCGGACGTTGTCGAGCACCGGGGTGTACAGCACCAACGCCGCCGGGATGCTGACGATGAACGTGACGATGAATAGTGCGCCTGCGATGAACGCGGACCTTCTCAACGGACTCACATCGGGTTCCTCCCACTCGTGTGCGTACACCGTACGCACCATGGGTGGTAAGGTAGCGCGTACGGTGTACGCATGTCAAGCGGCCCCCACAGATCGGTGAGAGGTGGGCAGATGACCGACAAGAAGAAGCGAGGCGCCGGGCCTCCCCTGAGCCGGGAGCGGATCGTGGCACGCGCCATCGCGCTCGCGGACGCCGGAGGCTTCGACTCCCTGAGCATGCGACACCTCGCGGAGGACCTCGACGCAGCCCCGATGGCGCTGTACCGGCACGTCGCCAACAAGGAGGACCTCCTCGACGACATGGTGGACGTGGTCTTCGCGGAGATGTATCCCCCCGTGATCGGAGGGAACTGGAAGCAGGAGCTCCGCGAGCGAGGGATCTCGGCCCGTGGGGCGCTGCGACGCCATCAGTGGGCGATCGGTCTGATGGAGACGCGCATGCATCCGGGTCCCGCCAGTGCAACCCACCACAACGCGACGATGGGCTGCCTGAGGGAAGCCGGGTTCCCGTTCAGGGAGGCGGTGCATGCGTACAGCCTGCTCGACAGCTATACCTACGGGTTCGCGCTGCAGGAGCGGTCGATCCCGTTCGACACGCCGGAGGAGTCCGCCGACATGGCGGCCGCCACCGTCGGCGACCAAGGGAGCGATTACCCGTACCTGGCCGAAGTGGTCGTCGAGCTCGGGAAGCAGGGTTACGACTACACCGAAGAGTTCGCCTTCGGTCTCGACCTCATCCTCGACGGGCTCGAGCGCTAACGGCGAACGATCCGTGAACCGTCCCAAACCTCTACGCCTTGACGACGGTCTTGCCGGCCGGTGACCTCTCGTCCTCGATCAACGCGCGCAGCGCCTCGAGATCCTCCGCGGTCTCCCTCGCGAGGGCGGGCCGGAACTCCTCTAGCGGAAGCCGGCCCGCCTGTCGACGATCGCCTCGACTGCCGTCGGCCGCCCGTGGAGTCCTCGCGTGTAGTCGAGCTGCCGAGGGCCCCGATCGAGCGGACGAGGACCGACTTCTATCTGCACGCCACGCCGGCGGCTAGGTCACCGTGAAATCGACGTGCATCCCCTGGCCGTAGTGCTCCGGTAGGTTGCATACGAATGCGTAGTGACCGGGCGCCAGATCGAGCATGAGCGCTTGCGTGGCACCTGCCTCCATGTCGCCGGTCTCCCCGGCGTTCGTCCCGGCGGTGTCCTCGTCGAACCGGTCGGCCTCGCCTTCGAAGCTCGAGATGGGGAAGTCGGCCGCGAGCGTGTCGGTCGACATCACCACGAACTCATGCGGGATCGTGCCCTCATTCGACACGTCGAACGTGATGGATCCCGACGGAAGCGTCGTGGCCGTGGGAGTGATGGACCACTGCTTCAGCGAAACCGCCACCGCCTCACCCGACGTGGCGCCCGATCCGCTGGCGGCCTCCGGTGTGGCCGAAGACTCGGAGGTCGACGTAGAACATGCTGTGGCCAGCAGCAGCACTGAGGCCGAGATCAAAACAACCCATCGTTCGATCTTCATCCCGATCTTCCCCTTCCGCCGTGAAGGGGGCAGCTCAACACGGCCAGCACCCCGACAGAAGGCCAAAGGACCTGAGGTCGGGGTGCCCATCAGCGGCCTCGTCGCTACACGGTGACGACGATCTTGCCCGCCGCGTGACCCTGCGCGAGGTACCGGATCGCGTCGGGTGCCTCGATCAGCGGATAGGTCCGGTCGATCACCGGCGCGAGCGTGCCCGCCTCGATCAGCTCCGTGAGGGTGACGAGATCCTCGCGCGCCACCTTCGTGGCCAGCCCGCCCATCCGCTGACCCACGAACAGGGACACCAACGGCGCGCGCAGCACGCCGCGGAAGAAGCCGCCGGTCCACCGCCCGCCGCCGTCGCCGCCCACGATCACGAGGGTCCCTTTCGGGGTGAGCGCGCGGCGCAGTTGCGACAAGGGCCGGCGACCCGCGGTGTCGACGATCAGGTCCCAGCGACGCGAACCGTCCGCGAAGTCCTCGCGGGTGTAGTCGATCACCTCGTTCGCTCCGATCGACCGCACGAGGTCCGCCTTCGCGGTGCTGCAGACGCCGGTGACGGTGGCCCCGGATGCCTTCGCGATCTGGACAGCCAGCGATCCCACGCCGCCGCTCGCGCCGATGACCAGCACGGACTGACCGGGCTGCACCTTCCCCGCGTCGCGGACGGCCCGCAGGGCGGTGGCACCCGAGATCGGGATCGCGGCCGCCTGCTCGAGGCTGAGGGTGGCGGGCTTCGGCACCAGCTTGGCCGCCGGCGTGACCGCGAGCTCGGCGAAGGAGCCCTTCTCGGCGGTGCCCATGACTTCATCCCCAGGCCGGACGTCCGTGACGTTCGCGCCGACGGCCTCGACCGTGCCGGCGACGTCCCAGCCTCGGACGGCGATCCTCGGCCGGCGGAGCCCGATCATCGGGCGCGCCATGTAGGGCATCCCGGTCATCAGGTGCCAGACGTCTGGGCCGGCGCCGGCGGCGTGCACCCGGACGAGCACGTCGTCCTCACCCACCACCGGCTCCTCGATGTCGCGGAACTCCAGCACGTCCGCCGATCCGTATCGATCCTGCACGATCGCTTTCATGACGTTCCCCTCTCGCTGGTGTACGGCGTACACTCGATGGCCAGAGGATAGGTGTACGGCGTATACTTGTCAAGCTCGGCTGCAGCCGGAGTCATGGCGCGAGAGGGTGGAGGACATGGCGACGCGGATCGAAGACGGGGCGACGACGGCGCGCGAGCCCCTCAGCCGTGAGCGGATCTTGGACACGGCCGTCGTGCTCGCCGACGGCGGCGGCATCGAGGCGGCGAGCATGCGCAAGGTCGCCCTGGAACTCGGCGTGGTGCCGATGGCCCTCTACAAGCACGTGGCCAACAAGGACGAGCTGCTCGACGGGATGATCGACGTCGTGGTCGCCGAGATCGATCCGCCCGAGCCCGGCCTCGACTGGAAACCGGCCGTCCGGGCCCGGATCCTGTCCGCGCGGCAGGCGCTCCTTCGGCATCCCTGGGCGTCGCGCGTGATGGAGTACCGCACGCAGCCGACGCCCACCGTGCTCACCTACATGGACTCGATGATCGGGATGCTCCGGGCGGGCGGTTTCTCGATGGATCTCACCCACCACGCCGTGCACGTGATGGGGAGCCGCATGATGGGGTTCACGCAGGAGCTCTTCAACGACACCAGCGAGGTGCCGCCCGACGCCGAGGCCGCGATGTTCGCGGCGATGGCCGAGGCCTACCCCTCGATCTACGAGCTCTTCCTCTCGGTGAGCCACGACGACGGGTCGGTCGTCGGCCCCGGCTGCGACGATCAGTTCGAGTTCGAGTTCGCGCTGGGCCTGATGCTCGACGGCCTCGAGCGGATGAAGGACGGTTCGGAGCGAGGATCCCGGTGATCTCGGCACCGTACGACGTGCAGGTGATCCCGTTCCTGCTCTCCGAGCTTCGCCTGCCTCCGGATGAGCAAGCGCTGCTGCAGCGCGAGTGGTGGCCGTCGTACGCGCACGCCGTCGTCCATCGCGATGGCGTCTTCCTGTTCGACAACGGCGTCGGCTTCGGCAACGCGGAGGTCGACTCCACCTTCTCGCCCCGAGTCACGGCGATCGAGGATGCGCTGGGCCTGCACGGGATCTCGCTCGCCGACGTCACCGGGGTGGCGAACTGCCACCTGCACTTCGACCACAGCGGCCAGAACGTGCGGATCCCGACGGGCGTGCCGATCTTCGTCCAGCGAACCGAATGGACCAAGGTGCACGAGCCCGACTACACCGTCCCGGAGTGGATCGACGCGCCCGGGCTCACCTATGAGGTCGTGGACGGCGAGATCGACGTCGCCCCGGGCCTGCGTTTGATCCCCACGCCCGGACACACCGAAGGCCATCAGTCGCTCGTGCTGGGCGCCTCGGATGGCACGGTCGTGCTCGCGGGACAGGCCGTGCAGTCCCGGTCCGAATGGGACGGCGCAACCGAACCTTCGGTGTCCGGGGCCTCGGCCGCCGCCGATCCGCGCTATCCGCATTCGGTGGAGCGGCTGCGATCGTTGAACCCGGCGCGGGTGCACTTCGCGCACGACGCCGCCGTCTGGGAACGTTCGAGCGGGCAGGGGGGAACATGGCCAAGCTGATCTACGCCGCGATCACGTCCCTCGACGGCTACGTCGCGGACGCCGACGGGTCCTTCGACTGGGCCGCGCCCGACGAAGAGGTGCACGCCTTCGTCAACGAGCTCGAGCGGTCGATCGGGACCCACCTCTTCGGGCGCCGGATGTACGAGGTGCTGTCGGCCTGGGAGTCGGACGACATCCTTGCCGGCGATCAGCCGCCCGTGATCCACGACTACGCCGCGATCTGGCGGGCCACCGATAAGGTCGTGTACTCCACCACGCTCGAGTCGGTCTCGAGCGCCCGAACGCGCATCGAGCGGACCTTCGACCCCGACGAGATCCGCCGGTTGAAGGCCTCCGCGGACCGCGACCTCTCCATCGGCGGCCCCGGCCTCGCCGCACAGGCGCTCAGGGCGGGTCTGGTCGACGAGTGCCACCTGATCGTCGTCCCGGCCGTGGTCGGAGGCGGGACGCGGACACTTCCCGACGACGTCCGCCTCACGCTCGAACTCCTCGACGAACGGCGCTTCGCGAACGGAACGGTGCATCTCCACTACCGGATCACCGACATGGATCGACCTCCGAGCCTCGGGGCGCCCACCTGGCAGCCCTGAGCTGCGGCCGGTAGCATCCCCGGTCTATGGACATCCTGGCCAGGAACAACGTGTCCGTGAGCGGATCGCCCGACGGCCCGCCGATGGTGTTCGCGCCCGGGTTCGGCTGCGACCGATCGATGTGGCGCTTCCTGATCCCGGCGTTCGAGGACAAGTATCGCGTCGTAGCCTTCGACCACGTGGGCACGGGCGGCTCCGACATCTCGGCGTACGACGCCGATCGGTACGCCACCCTCGACGGCTACGCCGACGACGTGCTCCAGATCTGCGACGCGCTCGACCTGCCGCCGGTGATCTTCGTAGGTCACTCGGTGAGTTCGATGATCGGGGCGCTCGCGGCGATCCGTGCGCCGGCCCGATTCGACCGGCTCGTCATGGTGGGCCCCTCGCCCCGCTACATCGACGACGACGACTATGTCGGCGGGTTCAGCGCCGCCGACATCGACGAGCTGCTTGCCTCGCTCGACAGCAACTACCTGGGATGGTCGGGAGCGATCGCGCCGGTCATCATGGGCAACCCGGATCGACCCGAGCTCGGCCACGAGCTCACGGCGAGCTTCTGCAAGAACGACCCCGATATCGCGAGACGGTTCGCGCAGGTGACATTCACCGGAGACAACCGCGACGACCTGTTGAAGGTCACCACACCGACGCTGGTGCTGCAGTGCGATCAGGACGCGATCGCCCCGCGCGAAGTCGGGATGTACGTACACGACCGGCTTCCCGACAGCGAGCTCGTGGTGCTCCGCGCGACGGGCCACTGCCCCCACCTGAGCGCGCCCGAGGAAACGATCGCCGCGATGAAGCCCTTCCTCGCACGGCGCTGAGATGGATCCGACGGAGCCGACCGAGGTAGAGACCGCCGAGGAGCTCTACGAGGACGCGCCGTGCGGGTATCTGTCGGCGACGCCGGACGGCACCGTCGTGCGCGTGAACGGCACCTTGCTCCGATGGACCGGCTATGAACGCGAAGCGGTGCTGGGCCGGACCTTCACCTCGCTGTTGAGCCCTGGCGGCCGCGTGTACTTCGAGACGCACCTGCGGCCCATGCTCCAGACGGAGGGCCACGTGCGCGAGATCGCACTCGAGGTGGTGTGCGCCGACGGGGCGCGCCTACCCGTCCTCGTGAACGCCTCGACCACGGTCACGCGGGCGGGCAGAGACATCGTCCGGATCACGATCCTGGATGCATCGGAGCGCCGCGAGTACGAGCGCGAGCTGTTGCGCACCCGCACCGACGTCGAACAGCTCTTGCGCGTCACGGCTTCGATGGCGGCCTCCGTGGATGTCGGGAGCGTCGTCGACGCCGTTCTCGACGAGCTCGCGGGCACCGCGCCGGTCGACGTGTGCGCGCTGGGCCTGCTCGATCGCACGGGCACCCGCCTCGAGCTCCTGGGAACCAGAGGGACGTCCGCCGAGGATGCCGACCCGTGGTCCTCCGAGGCCATGGCGTCGGGGTCAGCCGCAGCCGAGGCGATGTCGACCGGTACCGCACGCTTCCTCGTGCCCGGGCAGTCGACGGCCTCGCTCGGAGCACCGGACCGGATGCTCGCGCTCGTGCCGCTGGTGGCCCGAGACCGGTCGATCGGGCTCCTGGGTGTGGCGTGCTCCAGCTCGTCGCGCTCGGCGGACGAGCGCAGGACCCTCGGCGCGATCGCCAAGCTCGCGGGGCAGGCGATCGACCGGGCACGCCTGGCCGATCTCGCGCGCAAGAACGCGGAGCGCGCAGGATTCCTGGCCGAGGCAAGTCGTGAGATGGAGGAGACGCAGACCGTCGCCGATCGGGCGCGGCGCGCGGTGGACCTCGTGGTGCCCTACCTCGCCGACTACGCCACGATCGAGATGCCCGATCGGGGCCCCGAGCCCGTTGCCGCCGCCCACCGGGAGGCACGGCTTCTGCAACCCTTGATCGATCTTCGCCGCCGCAGCCGGCTCACGGCCGACACACCCAACACCGTGGCACGGGCAATCGCCACGGGCCAACCGCAGATCCTGTCGGATATCCCCGAGGCGGTGTACGAGGACTACACGTCCGAGCCCGACCAACTCGAGCTCCTTCGACAGCTCGCCCCGCGGTCCTACGTCGGTCTGCCCCTTCGCGCGCGCGGTCACGTCGTGGGCGCGCTGATGCTCGTGTGCGCGGACCGATCGCGCCGGTTCGTTCCCGACGACCTCCCCTTCCTCCAGACGTTCGCCGATCAGGTCGGACTGGCCCTGGAGAACGCGCAGCTGTACCAGAGTGAGCGCACGATCTCCTCCACCCTGCAACGGAGCATGACGGCGGGCGTCCTGCCGGACGATCCGCGCGCCCGGCTCTCGGTCAGCTACCTCCCCGCACCCGGCGAGATGCAGATCGGCGGCGATTGGTACAGCTCGTTCATGATCGGCCCGGCGAACCTCGCCGTCGTGGTGGGCGATGTCGTGGGTCGCGGGCTCGGCGCGGCGGCGGCTATGGGGCAGCTGCGAAGCGCGACCCGCGCGCTGGCCCAGACCGGGATGGGCGTCGCGGCGATGTTCAGGGACCTCGAGCGCTTCGTGGTCGAGGTCGAAGCGGCGCAGGTGGCCACGCTCGCGTACGCCGAGCTCGCGCTCGACACGGGCGAGCTCCGCTGGGCGTGCGCGGGGCATCCACCGCCCCTGCTGCTCACGCCCGACGGCACCGCGCGCTTCCTGTGGGGAGGACGGTCCCTCCCGCTCGGAGTGCAGGACGAGATCGAGGCGATCGAACGCGAGGTCGGGACCGAGACGATCCCCGCCGGTGGCATCGTGGTCTTCTACACCGATGGTGTCGTCGAGCGCCGAGGCGAGACGATCGACGAGGGACTAGAGCGACTGAGCGAACGGGCACTGAACCTGACCGGTGGGTCGTTCGATTCGATGGCGGCGGACCTGTGCGCGGCGATGCTTGCGGACGCTCCCGCCGACGACGACCTCTGTCTCGTCTGCGTCTCCGTCGAGGGCGCCGGGAGCGTCTCAGCAGTGAGTCCGAACGCGCTCACCGCGACGTCGTGACGCCGGTGGAGCCAACGCGGTCGGCCGTGCCGGCTTCCGCCGCGTCGGTGATCTTCGTCGAAGGGGCGAGCGACCGGCGAGCCCTCGAGACGCTCGCCGGACGACGCGGCCGCGATCTCGAGGCTGAGGGCGTCGCCGTCGTTTCGTTGGGGGGGTCCAAGAACATCCGACGGTTCGTGGAGGCGTACGGACCGGCGGGCCGGGACCTGCGCCTGGCCGGCCTCGTCGACGCCGGAGAAGAGGGCGACTTCCAGCGCGCGCTCGAGCGAGCCGGCCTTGGTGCCACCCTCTCGCGCCAGGACATGGAGTCACTCGGCTTCTACGTCTGCGTCGACGACCTCGAAGACGAGCTGATCCGGGCGCTCGGCGCGGCCACGATCGAGCGCATCCTCGAGGCACAGGGCGACCTCGGGTCGTTCCGCACCTTCCAGCGTCAACCGGCGCAGCGTGGGCGGAGCACCGAGGCGCACCTCCGTCGGTTCATGGGCACCCACAGCGGTCGCAAGATCGAGTACGCGGCCTTGCTCGTCGGCGCCCTCGATCCCGACCGGGTCCCTCGTCCTCTCGACCGCGTCCTGACCCACGTCTGACCGGTTGCGCGATGTCGGTGCCCATCCGTAGGGTCATCGGATGACGAACACACCGATCATCCTGGTCCCCGGTTTCTGGCTCGGCGCATGGGCGTGGGACGAGGTCGCCGAGGTGCTGCGGACCGACGGCCACGAGGTCACCGCGCTGACCCTCCCTGGCCTCGAGTCCGCCGACGCCGACCGTTCCGCGATCACCCTGTCCGACCACGTCGAGGCGATCTGCGACGCGGTCCGGGCGGTCGCTCGGCCCGCGGTGCTGGCCGTGCACAGCGGTACGGGCTTCTCGGGCTATGCGGCGAGCGACCGCGTCCCCGACCTGATCGCGGCCATGGTCTACGTGGACTCCGCTCCCGGCGTGGGGCCACTCGACGCCGATTTCGACGCTGTCGAGAAACCGATGTCCCTCAACGACCTACGGGCGGAAGAGAACTTCGACGGGCTCACGGAGGAGCAGATCGCGACCTTCGGGGCGCGCGGCGTGCCCGAGCCCGGTGGCGTGATGCGCGAGGCGCTCCCGCTCACCAACGACGCCCGGCTCGACATCCCCAGCACGATGATCTGCACCGGGTACACCGCCGAGGAATACAAGGAGGCGGTCAAGGAGGGCTACGCCTGGCTCGCGGGTCTCACCGAGCTCCGCAACGTGACCTGGGTCGACCTGCCGACGAGCCACTGGCCGATGTGGTCACGCCCCCGCGAGCTCGCCGAGATCATCGGCGGGGTCGCGACGGCGAGTGCCCCCGCCGCCTAGCGGTCTTCGCACACCGATACCTACCCAACTCTCGGTATCGGGCGCACGCCTTGGGGACTCGATGGATTCACGACTGTTCGGGAGCAGGCGTTCCCTGAGCACCGCCATCGACCAAGGGGAGCTGCATGCGCCGCACGGCACGGAACGACCAGGGCTTCACGCTGATCGAGCTCATGGTGGTCGTGTTGATCATCGGGATCCTGGTCGCGATCGCGATCCCGGTGTTCCTCGGCGCCCGCGAGCGCGCGCAGGACCGGGCCGCGCAGGCGAGCCTGCGGAACACCGTGGCGGCCGCCAAGACGATCTACGGCGACGACGCCAGCTACGACTCGATCGACCCGACCACGATGGAGACCGCTGAGCCCGCCCTCGCCTACGTGGACGGCACCACCGACTCGACGGGTCCCGGAGTGGTCAGCGTCGTGGGCGCGGGCGACATCTTCGCGGCCTCGGCCAAGTCCGATTCCGGCAATGTGTTCGCGATCGCGGACACGAGCTCGGGCATCCTGTTCGCGATGGGAGACCTGCGGACGCTTGGGTACGCGATGGGCCCGATCGGCGGCGGATCGATCTCGGGCGGCGGGTTCGGCGTGGTCGCGACGGCGAGACCGGCGCTCCTCAGCGCGTTCTCGCTCGCCTCCGTCGCCGAAGGCAACCCTTACGGCGGTTCGAGCTCGTCCATCTACCTGGCCGTGCACGGCGTGTGGGTCTCGAACTGGGACCAGGCCACCGACTCGTTCGCGAGCGAAGGCGGTGGCGGCATCGACAACGGCGACATCAACCAGATCACCTGAGTCAGCGGCCGCCGCGAGGGCCCGGCTAGGCGTACCGCGCCGAGGCCATCGCCATGACGGCGACGATCAGCAACGCCAGGCTCACGCGCGCAGCCACCTTCAGCCGGTGCTGGATCGCGCCGATCTCCGCGGCGACCTCGGGCGCCGGCGGCCCGCCGGATTCCGCGACCTGTCGTCCGAGCGCGAGCATCCTCCGCACGTTCGGTCGGGTGATGGAGGCACCGAGCCCCATCGCCACGATCGCGCAGAGCGCCCCGAAGGAAAGAGTCGCCCCGAACGCGCTGCCGATCCAGTCGCCGAAGCTGGGGTACGTGTGCCAGTCGCGCCAGTAGATGAAGAGCCCACCCAGGACCGTGATCCCCGCGGCGGTGAGGATGCCGTCGACCAGTCGGCGCTTGCCGAGCAGCTCGCTCATGAGCGGCGCGCCGGCCGGAGCGATCGCGGCCGCGCTGGGCTGCAGATACACCACGAACAGGAAGACCGACCCCACCCAGATCACGCCGGCCACGATGTGCACGATCCTGAACACCACCATGTAGTTGCTGGTCGCGACCACGACACCATCCTTTCCCGGGCCTCAGGAGCCTCGCACGGATCGAGAGCGCACGCCACACGTTCACCCCGCAGGATGTGGAAGACGCTTGACGATGAGCGCCACTATCTATAATCTTCACTTTATATAAGTGAAAGGTTATCTATGACGGTCGCGCAGCTCGATGCGGTGTTCGGGGCGCTCGCGGATCCGACTCGGCGGGCGATCCTCGCTCGTCTCATCACCGGCGAGGCCACCGTCACCGAGCTGGCTGCGCCGTTCAGCGTGACCCAGCCGGCGATCTCCCGGCACCTCAAGGTGCTGGAGCGCGCCGGGCTGATCTCGCGGACGCGGCGGGCGACCGCTCGCCTCAGCCACCTGGAGGCCGAACCCTTGAAGGAGGCCACCGCGTGGCTCGCCGGCTACCGGGAGTTCTGGGAAGAACGGTACGAGCGCCTGGACGAGCTGCTCGCCGCGCTGCAGGCCGAGGATCGATCGCACGAAGGGGAGCCGACATGACCGAGATGCAGATCACCGCAGAGCCGGGGTTGCCCCAGGTGCTCACCGCCCGGACGTTCGACGCGCCGCGCGACCTCGTCTTCCGCGCCTTCACCGAGCCCGAGCTCCTGGTCCGGTGGCTCGGACCGCGCACGTACACGATGACGATCGACCGCTACGAGGTACGCGCCGGGGGTTCCTACCGCTACGTGCACGCCGACGATGCCGGTAACGCCTTCGGCTTCCGCGGCGTCTTCCACGGCGAGCCCGCCCCCGAGGGCTGGGTCCAGACGTTCGAATTCGAGGGGGCGCCCGGTCACGTGTCGATGGACACCCTCACGCTCGAGGAGCACGACGGAACTACCACCGTGCGCACCAACTCGGTGTTCCAGTCGGTCGAGGCCCGCGATGGCATGGTGCGGAGCGGCATGGCCGAAGGCATGAACGAGGGCTACGACCGGCTCGAGGACCTCCTCGGGACGCTCGTCGCCGACCGCTGATCGACCGACCCGGAGGAGCACGACCATGCAGAAGATCACCCCGTGCCTGTGGTTCGACACCCAGGCCGAGCAGGCCGCGAACTTCTACGTCTCGCTGTTCGAAGACGCCGAGGTGACGAACGTCCAGCGCCTCGACGGCACGCCGAGCGGCGACAACGTGGCGCTCGTGTTCTTCCGGCTCGCGGACTACGAGTACATGGCGATCAACGGAGGGCCGCAGTTCCCGTTCACGGAGGCCGTCTCGTTCAGCGTGAGCTGCACGGACCAGAAGGAAGTCGACCGGCTCTGGGCGGCGCTGACGGCCGACGGCGGCGAGGAAGGGCAGTGCGGTTGGCTCAAGGACCGGTTCGGCCTGAGCTGGCAGATCATCCCCCAGCGGATGGGCGAGCTGCTGAGCGACCCCGACCCTGAGCGCGCGCAACGCGCGATGCAGGCGATGCTGCAGATGCAGAAGATCGAGGTCAGCGTGCTGGAGGACGCCGCGAGCGGCGCCTGAGCCGTCGACCCTCGCTACGCGCCGGCCGGGATGTCGACGACTCGGCCGTCGATCTCGCCGAACGCCCACACGTCGATATCGGGCGGCTCCACACCGAGCGAGGTGAGGCCGGTGCAGATCTGGCTGCGATGGTCGGTCCCGTGATGCAGGGCCTGGGCGAGCCTGATGCCCAGCGGTGCGTGCGACTCCGCCCCGTCCTGACGGCGGTGGGCCACGATGTCGGTCTCGGGGCCGCGCCCTTGGGCCAGGACCGAGGACCAGAGCGCGCCGTGGCCCTCCATCTGCGAGCGGAGCTCCGAGAGCTCCATCCGATCCTCATCGATCCGCGCCGAACGTTCCCCGGTGATCACGAACAGGTACCAGGCGTCGGCGCCGACCAGGTGGCGCGCGGTGTCGATGATCGGGCCGTACGTGCCGGGGACCGTCTGCGCGAGCTGATCCGGGCTGAGCTGCGCGCACACGTCGATCAGCCGGAGCGACGCCCATACGTGATGGTCGAACGCGTCCTGGAGGTCGGGCGCGCTCATGCCTCGGGTGCGGTCTCCCAGAGCCCCATCACGTTGCCCTCGGAGTCCTTGAAGTAGGCGACCGCCCCCATCCCCGGGATCGGCATCCTCGGCGACACGGTGCTGCCGCCCGACGATGCGATCCGCCCGAGCACGTCGTCGATCGACTCGACATCGATCGTGATGACCGGTCCGGAGATCTCGGCGGAGCGCTCCATCATCCCGCCGTTGATCGCCCCCGCCTCGGTGGGCGACATCGTCTTCTCGTCGACCGGGGTCGTGGTGACGAGGGTGTATTCGCTCTCCCCGATCGGCATCGAGTGAAGCTCCCACCCGAAGATGTCACCGTAGAAGGACTTCGCTCGCGACAGATCCTCCGCGGGGATCTCGAAGTGCACGACCTTGCGCATGGCACTCGCTCCTCTACCTCGGATGCTCGGATCCGTCGAGCCTAGACCAGGCGGGCGGGAGGCGCGCCGCTGGTGTCCGCGGCGATCGCTCCCGACACGCCGAAGGCCCGGGCGGATGCCCGGGCCTTCGTGGCGTGCAGCTGGACTAGGTGGTCGGGAACTCGTCCGGCATCTGCGCCGAGATCCCGCCGGCCAGGGCGGAAGCCGTCCCCGGCATGTGCATCGTGGCAGCCTCGTAGATCAGGTCGAAGACCGCGGGGTCTCCGGCCACGGCCGCGTCGATCGCGGACACGAGGCTGTTGACGTGCATCTGCAGGGACTCGGCCACCGCGTCGGCGGGAAGCTTGCCGCCGGTCGCCGAGTCGATGAAGGCACCGAAGTCCTGGCGGTAGTTGTCCAGGGCGCTCAGGGCCTTGTCGGCGGCCTTCGTGTCGCCACCCGCCTTGGCGGCGGTGTAGTCGACGAAGAAGCCGATGTGCTTGCGCCACAGCGCGAGGAACTGGTCACCCGCGTCGGCTCCGTAGACCGAGGCGATCGAGGCTGCCAGGTCCTGGGAGTTGGTGTCGAGCGTGGTGGCGGCCGCCGTGAACTCGGGCGAGTCCAGCCCGGCCGACAGACCGGTCGAGATGGCGATCGCCGCGAGGTACACGTGGCTGTCGAGCTGGTTGGTCAGGGTCTGCTGCAACACCGAGCCGGGCGACTCGACGGAACCGGGGAACTCGTCCGGCATCTGCGCCGAGATCCCGCCGGCCAGGGCGGAAGCCGTCCCCGGCATGTGCATCGTGGCAGCCTCGTAGATCAGGTCGAAGACCGCGGGGTCTCCGGCCACGGCCGCGTCGATCGCGGACACGAGGCTGTTGACGTGCATCTGCAGGGACTCGGCCACCGCGTCGGCGGGAAGCTTGCCGCCGGTCGCCGAGTCGATGAAGGCACCGAAGTCCTGGCGGTAGTTGTCCAGGGCGCTCAGGGCCTTGTCGGCGGCCTTCGTGTCGCCACCCGCCTTGGCGGCGGTGTAGTCGACGAAGAAGCCGATGTGCTTGCGCCACAGCGCGAGGAACTGGTCACCCGCGTCGGCTCCGTAGACCGAGGCGATCGAGGCTGCCAGGTCCTGGGAGTTGGTGTCGAGCGTGGTGGCGGCCGCCGTGAACTCGGGCGAGTCCAGCCCGGCCGACAGACCGGTCGAGATGGCGATCGCCGCGAGGTACACGTGGCTGTCGAGCTGGTCGGTCAGGGTCTGCACGAGCGCCGGGGCGCCTTCGTTCAGACCGACGGCCTGGGGTGCGGTCGAGCTGGGCTGGGTGCTTGCGCCGGTGCTCGTGCTGCTGTCCGTGCTCGATGAGCAGGCAGCGGCGAAGAGCCCGACTGCGAGCACGCCGGCGACGATCTTGCCGATACGTCGTGTGCGCATGCGGTGGTCCTCCTTGTCGTGGTCGTGCGAGCGGTTAGGTGACATGGATCACTCCGTTCATCCCTGGATGGATGTCGCAGTAGTAGGTGAAGGTGCCGGCCTCATCGAACGTGACCGAGGCCGTGGTTCCGGCACCATCGAGCTCTTCGTCGAACAGGCCGTCGGGCTGTGCGGCCTGCGGATCGGATACCCCCGGCACACCTAGGTCGCTGGGAACCCCAGACGTGACGGTGTGGGTGATCGCGTCCTCGTTCGACCAGACCAGCTCGCTCCCTACGGGGATCTCGAGCTCATGTGGCGTGAACGCGAACGAAACGATCGAGACGGCGTTCGCCGACGACGAACTCGTAGACGCGGCCCCGGAGGGGGCGTCTGCCCGATCGGACGAACAGGCGGCGATGGCGATCGTCGCGGCGAGCGCGAGCGAGATAAGGGTCGTTTTGCGGGCATGCAAGGGAGAGGCTCCTCAGGGGTGCGGGTGGCTGGATGCCCGGCCGTAGAGGTCGGTGGCGCGATACGCCGTTCGCCTTCTACGGTGCGGGGTCGTTCGCGTGTACTTCGCGGCACCCCGCTCGCTAGATCACCCGACACGCCGAAAAAGGGCGGATGGAGATCCCGGCCGATGTCTCCGACCAGTGAGTCGAGCCGGATCAGCGAGACCGCATCGAGCGCGTGCGCGACCCGATCGCGGATCCACTCGAGCGTGAAGAATGAGCCTTGCGCCTCCTGCGTTTCGGGCGCGTGACGAACTCGTGGCCCGATTCCAGCCACGTCGGCCAGCCGACCCGTCATAGTGCCTTTGTGATCTGCCCGAACTGCAACGAAGAGAACCCTGAGCGTGCCAAGTTCTGTCTGAACTGCGCGACATCGCTGATCGCGCCTGCCGAGCCCATCACCGAGGTCCGCAAGGTCGTGACGATCGTCTTCGCCGACATGGCGGGCTCCACAGCGATCGGCGAGCGGCTCGATCCGGAGGCGCTCCGCCGGGTGCAGGCGCGCTACTTCGACGCAATGGCCGCGGTGATCGAGCGGCACGGTGGCACGGTCGAGAAATACATCGGCGACGCGGTGATGGCGGTCTTCGGGATCCCGCGGCTGCACGAGGACGACCCGCTTCGCGCCGTACGGGCCGCCTTCGGGATGCAGACCGCCCTCGAGGCCCTGAACGACGAGCTCGAGCGCGACCACGACGTGCGGATCGCGATCCGGATCGGGGTGAACACGGGCGAGGTCGTCGCGGGCGACCCCACCTCCGGCCAGCGGCTCGTTACGGGCGACACGGTGAACGTCGCCGCGCGGCTCGAGCAAGCGGCGGGCTCGGGCGAGGTGTTGCTGGGCGAGGGTACCTACCACCTGGTGAAGGACGCGGTAGAGGTCGAGCCCGTCGAGCCGCTCGCGCTGAAGGGCAAGTCCGAGCGCGTCCCGGCCCTCCGCCTGCTCGCGGTCCTGACCGACACCGCCGGACACGTGCGGAACCTGGACTCGCCGATGGTCGGGCGCTCCAAGGAGCTGGAGCTGTTCCAACGCGGACTGGAGCGCGCCAGGGACGAGCGCACCTCGCATCTGTTCACGCTGCTGGGCCCCGCGGGGGTCGGCAAGTCGCGGCTCGTGCGCGAGTTCCTGGCCGACGCCGACGCCACGGTCCTGCGGGGTCGGTGCCTCTCGTACGGCGAGGGCATCACCTACTACCCGCTCGGCGAGATCGTGCGCCAGGCCGCGGGAATCGCGGAGACGGATGACGCCGACGTCGCGAAATCGAAGATCGCCACCCTGCTCGCCGACGCGGAGGAAGGCGACCGGGTGGCCCGGCTGGTCGGGGGGCTGTTCGGCTGGGCGGACCCGACCGCCGCCGACGACGCGCAGTGGGGGGTCCGCAAGCTCTTCGAGCACCTGGCGAAGGAGCGGCCGCTCGTCGTCCTGTTCGACGACATCCACTGGGCGGAGCCGCTCCTGCTCGACCTGATCGACCACCTCGCCGACTGGACGCGCGACGCCGAACTGCTGCTCGTCTGCGTCGCGCGGCCCGAGCTGCTCGAGCTCCGCCATGAGTGGGGCGGCGGCAAGATGAACGCGACCTCGATCCTCCTGGAGCCGCTCGGCGGCGACGAGGCGGGGGCCCTGCTCGACAACCTCATCGGGGACGCCGACCTCCCCGGCACCGCCCGGGAGCGGATCCTCGCGGCCGCCGAAGGCAACCCCTTGTTCGTCGAGGAGATGGTGAGCATGCTGATCGACGACGGGCTGCTCCGGTTCGACGGCGGAGCCTGGCGGGCGGTGGACGACCTCGCCGACCTCACGGTGCCGCCGACGATCCAGCTGCTGCTCGCCGCGCGGCTCGACCGGCTCGACTCCGAGGAACGAGCGGTGATCGAGCGAGGCGCCGTCGAGGGCAAGGTCTTCCATACCGGAGCCGTGACCTCGCTGGTGGCCGAGGGTCTCCGCGGGCAGGTTCGGCCTCGCCTGCTCGCCCTCGCGCGCAAGGAACTGATCCGTCCCGACCGGGCCGAGTTCGCCGGCGAGGACGCCTTCCGGTTCCGTCACCTGCTGATCCGCGACGCGGCCTACCAAGCCATGCCGAAGGAACAGCGCGCTCATCTCCACGAGGGCTTCGCACGCTGGCTCACCGAGGTCGCCGGGGACCAGATCGGCGAGTACCAGGAGATCCTCGGTCATCACCTCGAACAGGCCTTCCGCTATCGAAGCGAGCTCGGTCCCGCGGACGACCGGACCCGGGCGCTCGCGCGAGACGCGGCGCGGGCGCTGCATGCGTCCGCGGAGCGTGCGACGGAGCGAGGCGATCTGCCGGGTGCCGCTCACCTGCTCGAGCGCGCGATCGATCTGGCGAAGGGCATCGACCGAGCTGGCGCGGTCGTCGACCTGGGCGAGATCTTCGAGTCGCGCGGTGACTACGCCCGAGCTACAGAGGTGCTGGACGGGTTTCTGGGATCGCCCGAAGCGCTCGAGGCGCCCGCTCTGAGGATCCGCGCGGAGGTGTTCGCTCTCGTCTCCGTCTCGCAGATGGAGCCCGAGCACGGGATCGTCGCCGGTCATGAACGGTGCATCGCGCTCCTCGCCGACGCCGAGGCGCTCGGCGACCAGGACGCGCTCACCACGGCGCTGCTCGGCGTGTCGACCTTCGCGTTCTGGCGCGGTCGATGCGCGGAGGCGCTCGCGATCTCTGAACGCCTGCTGCCGCGGGTCGGCCAGCTCAAGGTCCTCTACCTCGGTCTGGTCTCGTCCGGGTTCTTGACGGAGGCCTACTTCGGATCGACGCCCGTCAACGAGGCCTTCGACCTGGTGGAACGCATGAAGGAGGTCACGGGGGACAGGGTCCAAGGCCGCATCCGCTGTGACGCCCTCACGGGCAGCCTCCTCGCGATGGCCGGCGACGCTGATGGGTACGACCTGGCGTACGAGCGCGTCGATCGTGGTTGGGCCGAACTCGGGAACCCGCAGGAAAGTTTCATCCAGAACCAGAGCCGGGCGGAGAGCCTTTGGAGGCTCGGCCGTGAGGCCGAGGCGGAGGCGCAGATGCGTGATGCCAAGGCGTTCTTCGACCGCCAGGGCGAAACGGGCTTCAACTCGACGATGACGTCGCTGCTCGCGACCTTCCTGGCCGAGGTCGGGCGGATCGAGGAGTCGGAACCGCTGATCGCGGAGGCGTGCGCGATGGCCTCTGCGGACGACTTCGGGGCGATCGTTCCGATCGGCTGGGCGAGCGGCCTCGTGGCATCGGCGCGCGGCCAGCACGACGAGGCGCTCCGTGCCATCGACGCGGCGCTCGCGTTAGTGCGGGAGACCGACTACCTGACGTTCCACGCCGACACCGTCAGGTACCGCGGCCAGATCCTGTGGGTCGCGGGACGTCGGGAGGACGCCCAGGCCGCGTTCTCGGACGCGCTCGCGATGTACGAGCGCAAGGGGAACGTCGCGTCCGCTCGGCGGATGCAGGCGTGGCGCGACCGCGCCTAATGCCTCAGTCGCGGCTCGGCGAACCGCCGGTCTCGACGATCTCGTCGGGCGTGTGGTGGGCGGCGGGGATCGAGCCGAGCTTGCCCGCCTGGTAGTCCTCGAACGCCTCGATCAGCTCGGCCCGGGTGTTCATCACGAACGGTCCGTACCACGCCACCGGCTCACCGATCGGCCGGCCGCCGAGCAGCAGCACGTCGAGCGACGGCGAACGGCTCTCTTGCGCCGTTGAGGCCTCCAGCCGCAACGCCTCCCCGGCGCCGAACAGGGCAAGCTGGCCCATCTCCACGGGTCGACGCTCGGCGCCGACGGTGCCCCGCCCGGCAAGGACGTACGCGAGGGCGTTGAACGATGGGTTCCAGGGGAGATCGAGGCGCGCGCCGGGCGCGAGCGTCGCGTGCGCGTAGGTGATCGGCGTGTAGGTGTCGCCGGGGCCCCGGTACCCGGCGAGGTCGCCGGCGATCACCCGCACGAGCGCGCCGGCGTCGGCCGACGCGAGCAAGCCGACCTCGCTCGCGCGCAGGTCCTGGTAGCGCGGCGGCGCCCACTTCTGCGCCTTGGGCAGGTTCACCCAGAGCTGTGACCCGTGGAACAGCCCACCGCTCATCACGAGCTGCTCCGGCGGCTTCTCGATGTGGAGGATGCCGGCACCGGCCGTCATCCACTGCGTGTCGCCGTTCGTGATCAGGCCGCCGCCGCCGTTCGAATCCTGATGCTCGAACGTGCCGTCGATGATGTACGTGACGGTCTCGAACCCGCGATGAGGGTGCCAGGGCGTGCCCTTGGGCTCGCCCGGCGCGTACTCCACCTCGCCCATCTGGTCCATGTGGATGAACGGATCGAGGTCCGCCAGATCGACCCCGGCGAACGCGCGCCGCACGGGGAACCCCTCCCCTTCGAGCGCGCTGGGCGCCGTGGTGACGGATCGGACCGGCCGCTGGACCGCGACGCCCGTACCGGGGACGCGCGGAAGACCGGTGGCGTCGTCGACGGTGATAGCAGGCATCGGTGGCGCTCCTTCTCGGGTATGCCGCTCAACGCCGAGCGCCAGCGATGCATTCCATCTCGCCGAGCCTTACGAACGCATGCGCTGCGACCCCGCGATGATGGCCGAGCTCGGCGGGCCGCTTCCATCCCAAGGGATCCCCGGCAAGGTCGCCCGCGACGTGGGCGACGCCGAGAGCGACCGGGCGTGGATCGTCATCGTCGAAGCGGACGGCACGCCGGTCGGGCACGTCTGCATCTGGGATCACGACGAAGACGGCGAGCACATCAACGAGATCGGCTGGATGGTGCTGCCCGAGTTCCAGGGACAGGGGCTCGGCCGTGACGCGGCGCTCGCGATTTTGGACAAGGCTCGCCGAGAGCGCCGGTGGGGGGTGGTCCATACCTTCCCCGGCGCAACGAACGCTCCGTCGAACGCGATCTGCCGCGCGCTCGGGTTCACTGGCGGATCGACCTAGGCACCTAGTCGGAGGAACCCGCCGGGAGCACGATGTGAACGCGTGCGCCACCCGACGGCGCTTCCGTGAGCTCGACCGTGCCGCCGTGGGCGATCGTCACGTCGCGGACGATCGCGAGTCCGAGTCCGCTCCCTCCGTCGTCCTGTGCTCGCGCTTCGTCCAGCCGGACGAAGCGCTCGAACACGCGGTCACGCGCGTCGGGCGCGACGCCCGGACCGTCGTCGTCGACGATGAGCACGACGTGGCGACCCTCGTCGGACAAGGAGAACGCGATCGTGGCGCGGGCGTGTCGGCCTGCGTTGTCGGCCAGGTTCCGCACTACCCGGGTCAACTCGCTTGCCCGTCCGGCGACGCGGGCGGCCGCGACCCCCGTCGTGTCGATCCGGAGCGACGACGCGGAGCGGAGCCGCGCGGCCTCGGCCAGCACGAGGTCGTCGAGATCCACAGGCTCGGCCGTTCCCTTCGCGCCCTCGTCGAGCCGCGCGAGGAACAGCAGATCGTCGGCCAGCCGCTGGAGGCGGAGCGCTTCCTCCAGCACGACCCCTGCGAGGACATGGGCGGGGGCCGACCCGGGATGGGCGATCGACACCTCGGCGTGCTGGCGGATCGCGGCAACAGGTGACCGCAGCTCGTGCGCGGCGTCGGAGACGAATCGCCGCTGCCGGAGCTGCGCCTCCTCGAGGCGCGCCAGCATCGTGTTGAGGGTCGCGGCCAGGCGCGCGATCTCGTCGCGCGTCGCGGGCTCCTCGATCCGGTGGGCGAGGTCGCCTGCCGAGATCGTCTCGACCTCGGCGCGCATGGATTCGACGGGACGCAGCGCCCTGGCCGTGATCCACCACATGACCGCGCCGACGACGAGCAGCAGGATCGGCACGCCGATCGAGAGCAACCGCGAGGCCGTGTCGATGGCCTCGCGCACGTCGTCGAGGTTCCTGCCCACGACCACCGTTCGTTTCCCGCCCGGCAGGCTCGGCACCGAGGCCACGACCAGGAACTGGGAGGACGGAGCGGTGCGAAGACCCATCGCCACCGCGGCTCCGGGGGACACGGCGTCGCGGCCCCGCACGTTCTCGCTCGAGTCAACCACGGTGCCGCTCGCATCCACGATCTGCACGAACTCGTCATCGGCCTGGCCCGCGTTCAGATCGGGGCCTCGGCCCGCGCGAAGCTCCGAGACGATCGCGTCGGCGCGGTCTTCGGCCAACGTCCGGACATTCGCGGTCAGGGAACGGTCCATCAGCCGCACCATCGCTACGGCCGCCACGAGCAGCGCGAGGCCCACCACCAGCATTGCGGCGGCGGTCGCCCGGACGCGCACCGATCCTCGCCGGCCCACCGCCGTCACCCTCCGTCTACCAGGCGGTAGCCGGCGCCGCGCACCGTCTCGATCGAGGTCCGCCCGAACGGACGGTCGAGCTTGTTCCGCAGATGGCGTACGTAGACCTCGACGATGTTCGGATCGCCGTCGAACGCCGAGTCCCACACGTGGTCCAAGATGTCGAGCTTCGACAGCACCACCCCGGGACGCCGCAACAGGAATTCGAGGACGGATGCCTCGCGCGCCGTCAGAGCCACCTCGTGGTCACCCCGCCACGCTCGGCGTGATGCGGGGTCGAACCGCAGGTCGCCGACGGCGAGCGCGGAGGGGCGCTCGGCCGCACCGCGACGGATCAACGCGTGGAGCCGCGCGATCAGCGCCACGTACGAGAAGGGCTTCGTGACGTAGTCGTCGGCCCCGGTATCGAGACCCTCGGCCTCGTCGTACTCGCCGTCCTTCGCGGTGAGCATCAAGATTGGAGTCCAGATCCCCTCCTCGCGCAATGCGGCACACACGCGGTAGCCGTTCAGCGTCGGCAGCATGAGGTCCAGGATGATCGCGTCGTAGGGGTGTTCCCGCGCCATCCAGAGTCCCTCTCCGCCGTCGTGCACCACGTCGGCGGCGAACCCTTCCGCCTCGAGCCCCTTGCGGAGCCCGTCGGCGAGGGCTCGTTCATCCTCGACGACCAGTACGCGCATCCTTGCCTCGCTCTGCGTGACCCGCCATCTTCTCTCGTTCGCCTGAACGCCACCTGAAGCGCGGCGGCGATGGTTCAGCGCCGGTTCAGGGGCCTCCCCGCAGGCTGACGACATCCCGACAGGAGGAGGAGCACCATGGCAGGACGACACAGGAAGGCCATCACGACCGTGGCGGCGGGATCCGTGATCACCGTCGCACTCGCACTGTCCACGCTCGGAGGTCCCGTGACGGCACGGCCGCGGCCCGCCGCGCTCGACCCGGCCGCGTACACCAGCCCGGTGGCGAACGACTACTTCCCGCTCGTGCCCGGCTCGGTCGCCGTGCTCAAAGGCGTGAAGGAGGGCGAGCCCGTCGTGGAGCGCGCGGTCGTGACCGACCGCACCAAGGTGATCCAGGGCGTCACCACGACCGTGGTCCGGGACGTGCTCCGCAGCCACGGGTCGGTGATCGAGAAGACCGATGACTGGTACGCGGCTGACGACCAAGGCAACGTCTGGTACTTCGGTGAGGCGACGGCAGAGTACGACGCGTCCGGCGCGGTGATCAGCACCGAGGGCTCCTGGGAAGCCGGCGTCGACAGCGCGGTCGCGGGCATCACGATGCCGGCTAACCCCCAGCCGACCGATGCGTATCGACAGGAGTTCTACAAGGGGCATGCCGAGGACCAGGCATGGATCGTGCAGCGCGGGACCAGCGTCACGGTTCCCTACGGAACGCTCCAGCACGTCCTGCGATCGATGGAGTGGACCCGGCTCGAGGCCGCGGTCGTCACCGAGAAGCTCTACGCGCCCGGCTTCGGGATCGTGATGGAGTCGGACCTGTCCGGCGGCGACGAGCATCTCGAGCTCGTGCGATACACGCCCGGCGCCTGAAGCTCGCGAGCCCGGGCTGCGGGTGGGCGAACCCGCCCGCAGCCCCGGCCTCAGTCGGTCGGTTCCCAGATCATCTCGGCGACCTCGAAGACGACGTCGAACCCCCCCTCCGGCCGGGGCCGGACCTCACCTTCCACGGCGCCCACCGCGGCGTTCAGCCATCGATAGCGCTCGTCGCTCGTCGTGTGCGTGATGCTGCCGAGGAGCCGGCGCATCCCGGTCGCCGTCAGCACGGCGAGCCCCACCCACTCGAACAGGATCGCCGCTCCGTCGTCGGTCTCGAGCACCCCGCGGAACTCGGGGACGAGTGCGCCGTCGACGCGGCGCCTCGGGAAGTTGGCGGCCCGGTACCGTGCCGAGAGGCGCCCCGTGGAGCGCCCCTCGGCGATCAGGAAGCTTCGTCCCTCGGTCCCGGTATCGCCCTCGAGCTCCGCAGTCCACGCCTCGGGTGTGGTGAACGTGACGCGGTACAGCGGCTCGAGGCGCATCGGCGTCAGCTGGCCGCGAGGCCGGCGACGGTCATCGGGACGCCGTCCCACGAACCGACCGGGGCGAGCGCGCCGCCCGTACCCACGGACCAGCCGTAGATCTGGCCTCCGTCGGCGTCGATCGCGTACAGGTGCCGGCCATCGGCCGACAGGTCTTCGTCGCGCAGACCTGCGGCGCCTTCCACCGCCGACCCGGCAATAGGGTCCTCGAGCGTGAGGCTCCCGTCGGCCGCGATCGCGTACCGAGAGACCGCCCCGTCGGCGAAGTTCGAAGTGAACGCGTAGCGGTTGTCGGTCGAGATCACGGCCCAGCAGATCTCACTGCGGCCGTTGCCCACCGACGCGGTCGCCGGCGTGAGCGCGCCGTCCTGGAACACGTACGAGGAGGCGGCCGCCGCACCCTTCTCGGCGCGGAACGCCTCGGTCACGACGAGCCGGCCGTCGGAGGTGAACGCGAACCCGTAGGGCGTGGGGCCCGAGGACGGAACGACCGTGCCCATGCCGAGCATCCCGTCGGGCGCCACGGGGACGATCTCGATCGCATCGGTGCCCCGCTCGGTCACGACGAGCGCGGAGCCGTCGGGCGTGAAGCCGATCTGTGCGGGATCTGCGCTCGCATCCGAGAGCGACACTTCGCCACCGGCGATCGGGATGAGGCCGTCGTCGTTCAGCCGGAAGCCCGCGATCCCCGGCTTGCCCGTCGCGAGCACGTACACCAGACCGTCTCGCTCGGCGATGCTCCGCGGCGCCTGCCCTGCGGCGACGGTCTGGACCAGCGTCACCTCGGTGCCATGCACCGAGAACACGCTGACGTCATCGCTCGCCGCGTTCGTGATGAGCAAGAAGCGCCCGTCGCCCGACAGCACTACCGATCCCTGCGACGGTAGGTGCGGAGTGTCGCTGCCGGCCCCGCCGGTCGCAACGGTCGAGCCTCGTGCGAGCCGGCCGTCGGCCGCGCGCTCATACACGATCACCGCGTTTCTCGGCTCGTTCGTCTGCACGAAGACGGCCCCAGCCGTTCCCTGCATACCTTCCTGATCCATCTGCTCCCCCTCCCATGAGGTGTGCCTTCCGATGGGGGACAGTGGCGATGCGGCGCCTCGTCGTTACAGGGACCGAGGGAAGAAGGTGAGGCGGCCGTTAGGCGGGGTGATCGAGCCTCGCCCGCAGGCGGCGGCCGATCCCGGCGGCGTCGAGCCCCAGGTCCCGGTCGTGCTCGGCGGCGGAGCCGTACGAACGGAGGAACCGCCTGGGGACACCGATCGCCTCGATGCGGCTGGGCACGTGGCTGAGTGCGGCAGCGATCGCGCCGGTCACCGAGCCCTCGAACCACGGCTCGACCGCGATCACATGGGGGATGTCGCCGGCGATCGATGCGAGACCTTCGCCGTCGAACGGCACGACGCTGGCGGTATAGGCCACCGTGACGTCGAGGCTGGTGGCCGCCTCCAGGGTGCGGGACAGCATCGGCCCGAACGCGACGACCGTGGGGGCGCTGACGCTCCCGCGGCGCACCACCTGGAGGCGCCCGGGCTCCACGTCGAAGGACTCCCCGTTCTGGGCGGCGCTCGCCCGCAGGTACGACGCACGCCCGTTCGCGTACACGGAACGAACGAGTCGGTCAGCCTCGGCCGCGGTGCCCGGCGCGAAGATCTCCATGCCCGGGATCGTCGAGAGCACGCCCACGTCGCCCGGCGCATGATGCGTGCCGCCCTCGGCGCCGTAATCGTAGGAGCCGCCGACGCTCACGAACGTCCCTTCCAGGCCCTGGTACCCGAAGTCGAGCTTGAGCTGTTCGAGGGGACGCTCCGCCATGAACGGGCCGAGCGTGTGCGCGACGGGATGGAACCCCTCCATCGCGAAGCCGGCCGCGACGCCCACCATCGTCGCCTCCATGATCCCGACGTTCACGGCTCGAGCGGGATCGAATCGGCGCGCACGGCGGAACAGATCCGCGCTGATCTCGGCGAGCACGATCGCGAGCCGCTCGTCGCGCTCGAACAGCTCGGTCAGGGTCACCGCGATCGAGGGACGCATCTCGCTCACCATTCCCCTTCCGGGATGTCGGCGACGACCGCGGTGGGCACCCGATCCTCCCGGACCGAGAGGGCGGCCTCGAGGGCTTCGAGGTCGTGGCCGTCCACGACCTGGACACGCCACCCGAACGACCCTAGCCGGGCCTCCCATGGCGCCATCGGGATCGTCGAGCTGTGATTGTCGATCGCGAGCAGCGTGAGGTTCCCGAGCCCGAGATGGGGCGCGAGCATGATCGCCTCCCAGTTGGAGCCCTCGTTGAGCTCGGCGTCGCCGGTCAACACGATCACGCGCGGACCCTCGAGGCCCTTGGCACGCAGCGCCTGTGCCACTCCCACGGCAATGGGAAGACCGTGGCCGAGCGAACCCGTCGAGGCTTCGACGCCGGGCACCAGAAGCCGGTCGGGATGCGAGCCGAGCCGGCTACCCCAGGTCATGAACCCGTCCAGCCACGCCTCGGGGAAGAACCCTTTGGCGGCAAGCACCGCATAGAACGCCACGGGTCCGTGTCCCTTGCTCAGGATGAACCGATCGCGATCCTCCGCCGCCGGGTCAGCCGGATCGACGCGCAAGATCCGGTCGTAGAGCGCCCAGAGCGCATCGAGCGTCGAGGTGCTGCTCTCGTCGTGCTTCTCATCCCCGATGGCGCGCGCCATGAGCTCGCGCACGCGGGCCAGCGATGTCAGCTCAACGTTCATGAGCGCGGTGGCTGCAACACGCTAGACACCGCCCAGCGTCCCTACGCCATAACGCTCGATGTCGGCCTCCAGATCCAGGGGACGAAGCTGCGTCTTCGCGGCCACCACGTCGCCGCTCAGGAACTCCTTCGGAACGATCCAGCACACCTCGAACTCGAGCCCGTCGGGGTCTTTCGCGTACAGCGCCTTGGTGGTCGAGTGGTCGGTGGCGCCGACCATCGCCCCTGCGTCCGCGAGCTTCAACGCGATCTCTTGTAGGTCGCCGAGCGTCTGGACCTCCCAGGCGATGTGATACAGCCCGACGGTCTGACGGCCGGCCGTGGAATCGCCGGCCTCGGCGCCGATCGTGAAGAGCGCGAGGTCGTGATCGTTCGTCGAGTCCGGCGCCTGCAAAAACTTCGCGCCCGCCTGCGGGATCTCGCCCACGAGCTTGAAGCCCAAGACGTCCCGGTAGAACGCGAAGGTCCGATCGGCATTTCGCACGTAGAGCACCGCGTGATTCATCCGTTTGATCGCCATAGGTCAAGCCTAGCCGGGCTCGCGAGTGGGGTCAGCCGCGCTCCGAGCCGGCCGTACGTGACGTCAGCCTTGTCGCCCCGACGTGGGTCGCTTCAACACCGCACCACCGGCTAGCATCGCCGCGTGGAGACCCGAGCGGCGTTCCGCGGCATCGGACTCGGCTGCATGCCGATGTCGTTCGCCTACCTCGGCGAGAGCGACGACGATCCGGTCGCGCTGATACGGCGAGCGGTCGAGCTGGGCGTCACCCACGTCGACACCTCGGACGTCTACGGACCGTTCACGAACGAGGAGCTGGTCGGAGAGGCGCTCGAGCCGATCCGCGACCGGGTCGGCATCGCGACCAAGGTCGGGCTCCTCGTCGGACCCAACGGCGGCTACCCGCTCGCGAACGACGCCCGCCCCGACCACATCGCGCTCGCCGCCGATGCGTCGCTCCGGCGGCTGCGCACGGACGCGATCGACCTGTACTACCTCCACCGGATCGACCCCGGCGTCCCTCTCGAGGAGTCCTGGGCCGCCCTGGCCGGGCTCGTCGAGGCCGGGAAGGTCCGCGCGCTCGGACTCTCGGAGGCCACCGTGGACCAGCTCGAGACCGCCCACGCGATCTACCCGGTTGCCGCCCTGCAATCCGAACTCTCGCTCTGGACACGGGAGGCACTCGACGACGTCGTGCCGTGGTGTCTCGCTCACGACGTGGTCTTCGTGCCGTTCTCGCCGCTGGGCCGCGGGTTCCTGACGGGAACGATCACCGGGGCGGCGTTCGAGGAACTGGATTTCCGCGCGAAGAACCCGCGCTTCGCGCCCGAGGCGATCGACGCGAACCTCGCGATCGTCGAGCGCGTGCGGGCGGTGGCCGAGCGCTATGGCGCCACGCCTGCCCAGATCGCCCTGGCGTGGGTGCTGGCGCAGGGCCCGAACGTCGCGCCGATCCCCGGCACGAAGCGGCTGCGGTACCTCGAGGAGAATCTCGCCGCCGCAAGGATCCGACTCTCGTCCGAGGACCTCGACGAGCTCGACGCGCTGCCCCCGGCCGTCGGTGCCCGGTACTGAGGCCGCACCACCGCTCCGAACGCTCATCGATCCCTCAGGCTCCTCTCGGGGTGGACTCAGCTGAGTGCCGCAGACTTCAGGCATGCACCACAGGAGGCACCCCGTTCGGCCGGCCACCCTCCCTTCTCTCCGATCCCCAGCCGGCCGGGCGGGGCGCCCCTCTCCGACGAAGGAGCACGATGGCCCATCCCCATCCCCACGCCCGCGACGCGGGACTGCGAAGGATCTCGTCGATCACCGGCTGGCTCGCGGTCACCGCGGTGGCTGCGGCGGCGATCGTCTCGGTGGGCGTCGCATGGGCGAGCGATAGCTCGACCCAGGGAACGTCCTCGTCCACCGCCGGATCCTCGAACACCGGCACGCTGCGTGCGCACGACGTGAACGATCCCTGGGCCTCGACCGGAGGGTCGGGACTGCAGCCACCTCCGAACCCGCCCTTCCAGGGGATCGGCGGCGGCCAGGCCGTCTCGGGGGGCTCGTAGATGCGCCCGCCGGCCACGTGTTCGTTCCGAGCGTTCGGCACGACCGCGACCGTCGTCGCCGCCGATCCCGACGGCCTCCCCAGCGCGATCCTGGCCGTGCGCCGCGAGGTCGACGCGATCGATCTCGCGTGCAGCCGTTTCCGGCCCGACAGCGAACTCGCGCGTCTGCATGAGAGCGCCGGCACGTGGGTGCGGGTGGCGCCGCTCCTGATCGACGCGATCGAGGTCGCCCTCCGAGCCGCCGCGCTCACCGACGGCGACGTCGATCCCACGGTGGGCGAGGCGTTGCTGCTGGTCGGCTACGACCGCGACTTCGCGGGGATGGACCGCGACGGTCCTCCGATCGGTTCCCTCCGAGCCGCTCCTGGGTGGCGCGCGGTGGAGCTCGACCGCGAGCGAGTGCAGGTTCGCATCCCGCGTGGGGTGCGGCTCGACCTGGGCGCCACGGCCAAGGCGTTCGCCGCCGACCGAGCGGCCCGGGCGGCGGCAGCCGCTTCCGAGTCGGGTGTGCTGGTCAGCCTGGGCGGCGATATCGCCGTGGCGGGCGACGCGCCGCGTGGCGGCTGGGACGTCGGCCTCGCCGACGCGCACGATTCGCCCGCGGAGCCCGGCCAGACGATCCGGATCGACGCCGGCGGCCTCGCGACCTCGAGTACGACCGTGCGCAGGTGGATCCGCGGCGGGCGCCAGCTTCACCACGTCGTCGATCCTTCGACCGGGCTTCCCGCCGCTGAGGTCTGGCGCACCGTGAGCGTGGCCGCCGCCACCTGCGTGGACGCGAACGTCGCCGCCACCGCCGCGATCGTGCGCGGCGAGCCGGCCGCACTCTGGCTGCAGCGGCTCGGCCTTCCCGCCAGGCTGGTCAGGATCGACGGCACGATCGTGCGCACCGCCGGCTGGCCGGCGGAAGCCGCGGCGTGAACGTGGGCCGATACCGGTGATCGCGACCCAGGCGTACTGGTTCCTGACCCGTGGCACCGGAGCGGTGTCGCTCCTGCTGCTGACCGGCGTGGTGGTCCTCGGGATCACGGGCTCGGTGGGCTGGGCCTCGAGCCGCTGGCCCAGGTTCATCACCCAAGGGCTGCACCGGAACCTCTCCCTGATGGCCGTCGCGTTCCTCGGCGTGCACGTGGCGACCGCCGTCTTCGATAGCTACGCCCCGATCCGTTGGGCGGACGCGCTGCTGCCGTTCACCTCGGCCTACCGGCCGGTCTGGCTCGGTCTGGGGGCGGTCGGCTTCGACCTGCTGGTGGCCCTGGTCATCACGAGCCTCGTGCGGGTCCGGCTCGGGTACCGATCCTGGAAGGCGATCCATTGGCTCGCGTATGCATGCTGGCCGGTCGCGCTCCTGCACGGACTCGGCACCGGCAGCGACACGAGCGCCGCCTGGATGCTGCTGCTCGACGCCGGCTGCCTGGCGTCGGTGGTCGGCGCCGTCTGGTGGCGCGCCTACAGCGTGCAACCACCGCAAGCCCTGCCCCGGCTCGCAGCGTTCGGCGCGACCGCCACCGGCACGTTCGGCGTGGCCGTCTGGCTGCTCGCCGGCCCGCTCGCCCCCGGCTGGGCGAACGCCGCGGGTACCCCGGCGCACACGCCTCCCGCCGCGCGCGTGCAGTCCGCCTCCACGTCGCTCCCGACGAATTCGGCCTTCACCGCTCAGGCGAGCCAGCGCGCGAACGCCGACGGATCGGTGGAGCTCGACATCGTCGGCACGCTCGACACCTCGGAGATGCCGATCGAGATCCTGCTCGGCGGCACCGCCACGCCCGACGGGCTCTCCGTTCGGCGCGGGCAGGTCTCGCTCGGCGTGGCGCCCACGAAGTACGTGGGCGCGATCGAGTCGCTCCAAGGCGGGCGCATCGTCGCCCGGCTGACCGACGCGGCCGGCACGACCGTCGACGTCGACCTGACGATGCAGATCGTTGACCAGGCAGGCACCACGCACGGCACGATGCATCTGACCCCCGCGGGAAGCTCGATCTGAAGGAGCCGCATCCTCTTGGCCGCCGTCCAACCCCTGACCTCCACCGGCCCCACCGGGCTGCCGCGCATCCTGGCGGCGGCTCCGGGTTCTGGCGGCCCCGCCGACCTCGCGGCGCATCGGGCTCTGATGCCACCACCACCGCGGCCCGGCCGAGGCGCGAACCGGCCGCTGATCGACGAGGTCGAGCGCGCCGGACTGCTCGGACGGGGCGGCGCCGGGTTCCCGACCGCGAAGAAGCTCCTGGCCGTGGCGTCGGGCAGGCGCCGCGCGATCGTGGTCGTCAATGGCGCCGAGAGCGAGCCGGCCAGCATGAAGGACCGGCTGCTCTTGACCACACGCCCCCATCTCGTGCTCGACGGCGCGCTCGCGGCGGCGGCGGCCGTGGGCGCCGACCGGATCGAGTTCGGGATCGACACCGACGACGCGGCCCGATCGATCCAGACGGCCCTCGCCGCACGGCGTGGCCCCGAGCACACCGGCGTCACGATCCGGATCGTTCGCGTGCCCCGGGCATACATCACGGGCGAGGAACGCTCGCTCGTGCGGGCGATCGGCGGTGACCCCGCGATCCCGGCGATGGGCCCGCGGCCCTTCGAGCGGGGGGTCGATGGGCGGCCGACCTTGGTGCAGAACGTCGAGACCCTCGCCCACCTCGCGCAGATCGCCGCCTTCGGCGCCGACTGGTTCCGCGAGGTGGGGGCCGACGACGAGCCGGGCAGCCGGCTCGTGACGGTCTCCGGCGCCGTCGCGAAGCCCGGGGTGTACGAGGTCGCGGGGGGCACGCCGGTCGCGAACGTGCTGCGGGCCGCGGCTGGACGCGACGACGATGTCGCCGCGGTCCTCGTGGGGGGCTACTTCGGGGCTTGGATCGACGTCGCACACGCCCTCGACGTCAGGCTCAGCGACCCGGACCTGGCCGCCCACGGGACGGCGTTCGGCGCGGGGGTTCTGTGGTTCCTGCCGCGCGGCGCGTGCGGGCTCCGCGAGACCGAGCGCGTCGCGACGTGGTTCGCGGGCCAGACGGCGAACCAGTGCGGGCCGTGCGTGCACGGACTGGCGTCGATCGCCGGCGGGCTCAGCTCACTCGTTCGCGGCGGTGGCCGCGACACGGCCGCGCAGCTCCGCCGGTGGAGCGACGACGTCGAGGGGCGCGGTGCGTGCCGGCTTCCCGATGGCGCCGTGCGATTCGTGCGGAGCGGCCTCAAGGTGTTCGCCGCGGATATCGAACGCCATCGGATCCACGGGCAGTGCGACGCCGATCCCGCCCAGACGCTCCTCCCCCTCTATTGAAGGACCGGCCGATGCGTGAACCGACCACGATCTCTCTCGACCCGATCGCGTGCGACGGACATGGCCTGTGCGCCGATCTGCTCCCCGAGATGATCCGCCTCGACGACTGGGGCTACCCGATCCTCGATCGACGAGAGGTGCCGCCTGCCCTCATGGCGCACGCGCAACGCGCGGTGACCGCGTGTCCGGTGCTGGCCCTCAAGCTTCGGGCGGTGGATCGGATTCGTCCGGCGTGAGCGTCGGCCCGGTCAGGGGCAGGCGCAGCACGAAGGTCGCGCCTCGGCCCGGCTCGCTCGTCACCGCCAGTGAGCCGTCATGCGCTTGGGCGATCGCCGTAGCGATCGCGAGCCCCAGCCCCGACCCTGCCCCTTCACCGCTCGACGCGCGGCCTCTCGCCGGATCGGCGCGGTAGAACGCGTCGAAGACGCGGGCGGCCTCCTCGGCCGTCATCCCGGGTCCACGGTCGGTCACCGTAACCTCGGCATACCCGTCGATCGTCCTCGCGACGAGATCGATCGGCGAGCCTTCGGGCGTGTGGACGAGCGCGTTCGAGAGCAGGTTGGCGAGCACCTGACGGATCCGGCCCTCGTCGCCCACCACCGTGAGCGAGCCCGGGACGGCGAGACCGACCGTCCGGGCGGGATCCACCGCGCGCGCGTCCTGCGCGGCGTCGGCGGTCACGCGAGAGAGATCGAACGGCTCGCGGTCGACGGGACGACCCCGGCCCGAGCGCGCCAGGAACAGCAGATCGTCGACGAGCACCCCCATCCGCGCGCTCTCCTGCTCGATACGCCGCATCGCCAGCGCCGTGTCCGACGGATCGTCGCCGGCCCCGCGCCGGAACAGCTCCGCGTAGCCGCGGATCGAGGTCAGGGGCGTCCGTAGTTCGTGCGACGCATCCGCGAGGAACCGGCGCAGCGCCTCCTCGGCGGCGCGCTGTTCGTCCATCGAACGCTCGATCCGCCCGAGCATCACGTTCAGGGCGGCGCCGAGGCGTCCGACCTCCGGTCGCGCGTCGGCGTCCTCGACGCGTCGGGACAGGTCGCCGGCCGCGATCGCCCCCGCGGTGTGCTCGATGCGCTCGAGCGGGGTGAGCCCCCGCCGCACGATCCAGAACGCGAGCGCCGCGGTCGCGGCGATCACCGCGAGGGTGACGAGCAGGGCTACGATCACCAGTTGGCGGAGCGTCTGCTCGACCTCGGTCAACGGGATCGCGACCACGACGGTGTAGCCGCCCTCGAACCTCTCGGCGATCACGCGGAACCCCGAACCGTCCCCCGTCGAACCGATCGACGAGAGCACCGAGCCTCCGTCGAACGAGGAGACGTCGGCGGGCAGGTCGGGAGCGGCGCCGGCTACGGTTCCGTAGCTGAACGACGCGTGGTTCAGTTCGCGACCACCGGTGTCGTACAGCGCCGCGTACGTTCCCGAAGGGACGAACGAGTCGTCCCCGTCGGTCGGGATCGCCACGGCTCCCGACGGTGCCTCTGCCGACGCGAGGAGGTGCCCGATCGTCGACGTCGAGGCCCGCAGCTGCTGATCGACCCGCTGGATCAGGAACGAACGGAGCGCGGCGAACGTCGCGACATCGGCCACGGTCAGGCCCGCGGCGACCACGATCATCAGCACGATCGTGAGGCGGGCGCGAAGGGTCACGCGTCAGCCCTTGGGCGGTGGCGCCGCCAGGCGGTAGCCCACGCCACGCACCGTATGGATCAGCGGCGGTCCCGCCGCGTCGAGCTTGCGACGGATGTAGCTCACGTAGGTCTCCACGATGTTCGCATCGCCCCCGAAGTCGTAGTTCCAGACGTGGTCGAGGATCTGAGCCTTCGAGAGGACACGGGGGGCGTTCTGCATCAGGTAGCGCAGCAATCGGAACTCCGTGGCGGTGAGCTCGACGGTCGCACCCGCGCGGCGCACCTCGTGCGTGTCGTCATCCAGCTCGACGTCGGCGAACTGGAGCGGGCCGGACCCGAGTTCAGCGCCGGATCTGCGGAGCAATGCGCGGACGCGCGCCACGAGCTCCTCCAAGCTGAACGGCTTCGTCACGTAGTCGTCGCCGCCGAGCGTGAGGCCCCGGACCTTGTCCTCCAGCGCGTCCCGCGCGGTCAGGAAGAGGATCGGCACCTTCACCCGGGCGCTCTTGAGCCGTTCGGTCACGGCGAACCCGTCGACGTCGGGCAGCATCACGTCGAGGATCACCACCTCGGGCCGGAACTTCTCGACCATCCGGATCGCCTCACGACCGGAGGCAGCCGTCTCGACCTCGAACCCCTCGTAGCGCAAGGCCATCGACACTAGGTCCGTGATGTTCGACTCGTCGTCGACGACCAGGACCCGCGGCTCACTCATCGCCACAGGCTAGTCCCCGAGGCTGAGCGTTGCCTGAGAACCTCATGAACCGCGTCCTGCCGGTCGTCGGCTGGAGGTGCCGAGCCTCGCCCGCGCGGCGTAGCCTGAGCCGCATGCCAGGCGACCCGGATCTGCTCCGACGGCTCGATGTCTACCTCGACGCAGTGCCGCGAACCGCAGCCCGTACCGAGACGATCGGACCGTTCACGCTCTTCATCCAAAGCGGGAACGGCTGGCGCTATTACGCGCGGCCGGCCCCGGGCGCCGAGCGCTTCGAGCCCGGCGACATCGACGCCGTCCGGGCCCGTCAGCGCGAGCTAGGCCAGCCCGAGGCGATCGAGTGGATCGTCGATCTCGCTCCCAGCGTCGGGCCCGCGGCCGCTGCAACCGGCATGGTCTCCCATCGGATGCCGCTGATGCACCTGCCGGCGAACTCCCCGCAGGCGGTGACGATTCCCGACGGCGTGGACGTGCGTATCGCCGGCCCCGACGACGATCTCGCCACGGTCTCGGCGGTCGCTGCCGTGGGCTTCGGCGCGCCCGGCACCGAGGTCGGTGAGGCCGGCACTGCGTCGCTCCCCGGCGCGGCGGCCGCGATGGACGCGGGCATCCTGGCCTTTTCACGCGAACGGGTTCGGGCCGGGCTCACCGTGACGGCCGCGGCGTTCGTCGACGGTGTGCCGGTCTCGGTCGGCAGCCACCAACCCCATGAGGGCGCCACTGAGATCGTCGGCGTCGCGACCCTTCCCGCGTTCCGGCGGCGGGGACTTGGGGCCGCGGTGACCGCTGCGCTCATCGAGGATGCGGTCGGCCGCGGCATCGGGGTGATCTGCCTGTCGGCCGGCAACGTCGACATCGCCCGGGTCTACGAGCGGGCGGGCTTCGTCACCGTCGGCCACGTGGGCGCCGCCGAGCCCGCTGGAGCTGGGCCTGCTTCGCGCTGAGGCACCCTTCAGGCCGGGGGTGACGACGCCGCGTCGGCGTCTCGCCACACCCGTTCGACGAGATCGTTGAAAGGGGCTCCGAGGTGCTGCGTCCCATGTGGCCCGTGGGCGATCACCAGGTGTCTCGCCCCGAGCTCGCGAACGAGGGCCGCGGCGATCGACTCGAACGGCGGCCGGTCTCCTCCCGTCACGACCACGATCGGGAAGCCACCGCCCGCGAGCGTTCCCGCGTCGTAGACCGCGTCCTGCGGGAGCCGCATATTCTGCAGCCGCCGACCCAACTCCTCGAGCGGCGGCGTGAGCGGGTCCGGCCACGTCGCCGCCGGGTCCACCGCGGAGAACAGCGATCTGAGGGCATCGCCCGGCTCGGGGAGGGCGAGCGCGGCACGCGTCTCGCGTTCGAATTCGATGACCACGGGGTCGTCCATCGCGATCGAGATCGCTGAGGGCTCGACCAGCGTGAGCGATCGCACGGCCTCGGGGCGCCGCGCCGCCGCGAGCAGCGCCACCGTGCCGCCGTACGACGCGCCGACGAGATGCGCCCCGTCCCCCAGGAGCTCGGCCACGACCGGCGCGTCGATCTCCCAATCCTCGGGCCGGTCGGGGCTCCCGGCGAACCCGAACCGATGAGGAGCGACGAGCCGCCACCTCGCCGCGAGCGGGAGCTGCGCCTCGAACGCGCCGAACCCGGGCGCGCCTCCGCCGTGCACGAGCACGACCCGGGGACCGACCCCGATCTCATCGACCCGGATCCCGCCCGGACCGGTCACCGTCCCGATCGGTTCCGCCATCTGACGCACCCTACCGTGCTCTCGGGCACGAGCTGACCACGACCCGTGCAGGTCGTCGCCGAGTCCGCCGGCCACTACTCCTCGGGGCAGCCGAACACGCTGGCCGTCCATGCGTCGCCGTGGATGGCAACTTCCACACGGGCGACGATCCGCCCGTCCCGCACGACCCGGAAGATGAGCGGGGTCGGGGGCTCGGCCCTCAGGCGGGACGCGGCGTACGCCGCGCGTTCGATCGTGTCGGTGGGCAGGACGCCGACGCCGGCGAGGCCCTCGTGCAGCGCGCCGAGCTGATCGGCGGCGAAACTCGGCGGCACGTCGAGGACGTGCGCGCACGCTCCCTCCGGCGGTCCATCGGGGAGCGAGCGGAGGTAGATCTGAGCGGGGTCGCGCACCTCGAACGTGCCGAGGAACACCGTGGTGGGACCCGAGCCTGGCACGGCGCACCCGACTTCCCACACACCGGGCGCGAGCGGGAGCAGGTAGCGGCCGGTGGGCTCGAAGACCCGCATCCTGTAGTCAGGGCTGCCGGGCGAGGTGAACACCAGCGTGGCGCCTTCGTCGCCGATGACGAGTACGGGGGCTCCGCGAGGACCTGCGTCAACGGCCCCGCCCGTCACGACCGCGACATCGGTCCCGCAGTCGATCTCGATCACCTGCGCCGACGGCATCGGGCCCGGGGCGGGCACGGGGACCGACCGCGGTGCCAAGGTCATCATCAGCGCGAACCCCACGATCGCCGCGGCCAGCACGAACACGAGCGCCCCGAGCAGCAACGTCTCCATCGGAGACGAGCCGGCCTCGGTCGCAGGATGCCGGAACCGACGCATGCCGCACCATCGGCATGCCGAGAGCCTCCCCTTACCCGATGGGCCCCCCGCGGGCCTGCCCTTCGGCCGGAACGAGCCCAGGGTCCGCTGCCGGAGCATGGCCCAAGGGGGTGATCGTCGATGATGGCCCGAGGGCGCGACGATGACGAGCTCCGGGAGTTGGCGCTCACCCGCCTCGAACACGCGCAGGAGTTCTACGCGAACCTGCTCGCCTATGTGCTGGTGAACGGGACGCTCGTTGTGATCTGGTGGATGAGCGGGGGTGGGTCCTTCTGGCCGATCTTCCCGATCTTGGGGTGGGGGATCGGGATCGCGTTCCATGCGTGGCGGACCTTCCGCCACGATGAGCCGACGGAGACACGGATCAGGCGCGACATGGATCGGCTCCGTCGCGGCTGACCCACAACCCACCACGATCCACGCAGCCGCCTATCCTGGGTAGGTGAACCTGATCCGGCTCATCGTCCCCTTGGACGATCTCGTCGCCCCCGTCCTGGTGGGCGCGTTCGACGGGTGGATCGACGCGGCAGGCGTCGCGTCGACGACCGCCGCCCATCTGGCGGAGGGCGCCGACACGGTCGCGACGTTCGATCCCGACGCGCTGTTCGACTATCGCTCACGCCGTCCGGTGCTCGACGTCGTCGACGGAGTGCTGAGCCGGCTCGACTATCCGCAGCTCGAGATCCGGCGCCGGCGCGTGGGCGGCCGGGACCTCCTTGTCCTGCACGGTGCCGAGCCCGACTTCCGTTGGAAGCAGCTCGCCGACGACGTGATGGAGTTCGCCCTGATGCACGGCGTGGTGGAGTGGGTGAGCATCGGGGCGGTGCCCGCGGCGGTGCCCCACACGCGCCCCGTGCCGGTGTTCGCGACCGCCTCGGATACCGGCCTGCTCCGGCACGGCGAGACGCAAGGGCCCGAGGGCCTGCTCCGCGTGCCCGCCGCGGCGCTCAGCGTCCTCGAGATGGGGGTGAGCGGGGCGGGTATCCCCACGACCGGGTTCTACGCGCAGATCCCGCCGTACGTGGGCGGCCCCTACGCCGCAGGTACGATCGCGCTCGTCGAGCACGTCGCCCGGCACCTGGAGATCGAGCTGCCGCTCGGTTCCCTGATGGACGAGGCGAACGCCCAGCGGGTGGGACTCGACAGCGCCGTGAGCGCCCAGGACGAGACCCGCGATTTCGTCACCCGGCTCGAGGCGCAGCAGTCCGAGGACGGGATCCCCTCGGGCGACGAGCTCGCGAGCGAGATCGAGAGGTACCTGCGCGAAGCCGGCGACGATCCCCGGTAGCCGCCCGTGCCCGCGTCGCTCCCCCTGATCCTGCTGCCCCCGTCCGAAGGGAAAGCGCCGGGGGGCGAAGGGGACCCGTGGGCGCGCGGCACGATGGCGCTCGCGCTCGACGACCGTCGTGACGAGGTGCTCGACGCGGTCGCGCGGGCGATGCGCTCAGGCGCGGCCGCCCGCGGCAAGCTTCTCGGCGTCAAGGGAGCTGCGCTCGCGGCGGCCACCGAGGCTGACCGAGGTGCTCGCCGGGCTCCCACGATGCCCGCGATCGAGCGGTACACCGGGGTGCTCTACGACGCGCTCGACCATCGATCGCTCGGCGCCGCGCAGCGGCGCCGACTGGACGCCTCGGTGCTGATCGTCTCGGGGCTCTGGGGGGCCGTGGCGCCGGCCGATCCGATCCCCGACTACAAGCTGAAGATGGGCGCGGCTCTCCCCCGTCTCGGGAGGCTGTCGACCTGGTGGCGGGACGACCTCTCGGCGGCGATCGCGGAGCGGGCGGTGGGCCGTGCGGTGTGGAACCTCCTCCCGCAAGAGCACGCGGCGGCCTGGCGGGCTCCCTCCGGCATCGTGCAGCGATCGGTGCGGTTCCTCGAGCGACGCCCCGACGGATCGTTCGCCGCGGTCTCGCACTCGAACAAGGTGCTCAAGGGGATACTCGTGCGCTATCTCCTCACGCATCCCGGCGCGGGACCCGACGACCTTCGCGCATGGAGGCACCCCTCCGGCTATCGCCTGGACCCGGCGCGCACCGAGGACGCCGGCAACCTCACCTTGCTTTCGTTCATACGCGAGTAAGCGGGACGCCGGCGTAGGCACAGCCAGTCAATCGAGCATCAGGGGAGCGCGTAGCTCCACTGATGCGTGATCCTCCCGTCCGCGATCTGGATCACGAGGAGGCCCGAGCCTCGGCCTGCGCCCGTGTAGCGATAGACGGCCGCGGCGTAGGTACCGCTGTGCGTCACCGACACGTCGCCCGTACGAACCATCGTGAAGTCGGCTCCGGCCGCTTTCGCGTCGGCCACGATCTCGGCGAGCCCGGTCACCTTCGTGCCGTCGGCGTGGACCACCACGGCGTCGCGCGCGTAGATGGCGGCGAACGACGCGGGGGTTCCCGAGTCCCACGTCGAGATCGTCTGATCCAGCAGCCGGACCGGCTCGCTCGGCCGCAGTCGAGGCATGATCGTCAAGATCGCGAGCACCAGGAACGCCGCGGTCATGACCATGAGGCCGGCCACCAGCCACGGCATCGAGCGTGGATGCTGCGACTCCGCCTGCGGGATCCTCTTCACGGCCACCGAGGGCGTGGCGGCGGGTGCTGCCTCGGTCGATGCCTTGCGGAGCGTCTCCATGGGTGCACCTTTCCTCACGGGGTTCGTGCCTCCTATGGAACGCCTCCCAAGGTAAAGGTCACCCCAAGCAAGGCTCAATGCTCGGGCATAATCTGATCGCGGGTCTTTGTCCGTGGGTCGCGTGCGTGCGATTGGCCGCGCTCGAGGCCGGCGTGCTAGCGTCAGGGCGACACCGCGTCGCGGAGGCGAAGCCGGTCGGATTCCGGCGCTGTCCCGCAACTGTAGGTCCACCATCGGAGTGGACGAGCCAGGCCGCCCTGCGCGACGCACGGCCGAACGACCCTCGTGGACAGGGGATCGCGCCGCCGGGCGACACGCCCCGACGACGACCTCCCGCGCTGTTCCGGGGGGTCGTTCCGTTAGGGCGCGCGGACGCTCGGAAAGGGGGAGCCTCACATGGGCTCGGCCCGCATCAAGGTCCTCACCGTTCTCACCATCGGGGCGCTGCTGCTCGTCGTCCCGACGTCGGCCTTCGCGACGACCGACGCCGAACGCGCCACGCGTGGCCTCGGCTTCATCGCGTCACAGCAGAAGCCGAACGGCTCGATCCCGGCGTTCTCGCCGATCGGATCCACGGCCGACGCGGTGCTCGCGGCCGTCGCGGTCGGACATGGCAGAGGGGTCGTGCGCGACGCGCTCGGCTACCTGGCCCGCCAGGTGGAGGCCGGCAACGTCACCGGGGTCGGCCTCCAGGCAAAGATCGTGCTCGCGGTGAGCACCGCCGGGCGTGACCCACGGGCGTTCGGAGGCGCGAACCTCGTGGCCGGCCTGCGCGGCACGATCTCGGCGGGGCGGTTCGGCGACGCGGCCGTCTTCGACGATGCGCTCGCCACGCTCGCCCTCGAGAGCGCCGGTATAACGCCCTCGACCGCCGTGACCGGATGGTTGCTCGAAGCACAGTGCCCCGACGGCGGATGGGCGTACGACGAGCCGTACGCGGCGGGGACCGACGACGTCTCGTGCGACGACGGCTCGGGCAACGACTTCTTCACCTCCGACTCGAACACCACGTCCTATGTCGTGCAGGCGCTCGAAGCCGCGAACCGAGGCACGTTCGGGGCCGATCCGTTCGCCTTCTTCGACGCGGTGCGCGACGACGCCCACGGAGGGTGGAGCTACTCGGCCGGGTTCATCGCCACCGACGCGAACTCAACCGCGCTCGTGCTGCAGGCCTACGCTGCGGCCGGCGACCCCGTGCCCGCAGGAGGACGCAGCGCGCTCCGCGCGCTCCAGTACCCGAACTGCGGCGCCTGGGCGTACTCGTACGATGGCCGACCGCGCGGCACGCCGGATATCGGAGCCACGATCGGCGCCGTCCCCGGGCTGCTCCTGCAGGCGCTGCCGTTCAGCGGCCCGGTGGTCGGCCCGATCACCCCGACCCCGCCCTGTGCGACGTAGCCGATGAAGGCCCGTCGCCTCCGCTTGCTCGTCGTCGGGCTGGCGCTGACGTTCCCGGCCTTCGGCCCCGCCGTTGCCGGAACGGGGGTGTCATGTGCGGCCGTCGGAGGCGCGCCACATGCGGCGCTCGTGATCGACAACGGGAGCCGCACGTCGACCTACTGCGTCGCGCTCGACGACTCGAGCGTGAGCGGCTTGCACCTGATCCAGCTCGCCGGGCGGCAGTACGGTCTGCAGTACGGGCTCGGGTTCGGGGGTCAGGCCGTCTGTCAGCTCGACGGCACCGGGCCGAGCGGAGGCGACTGCTTCGCCGACTACCCGGACTACTGGGGGTATTGGCACGGCGACGGGGACGGGAACTGGAGCTGGGCCGGATCCGGCGCCGCGTCGGCGTCGATCGGCGAAGGCGACATGGAGGGCTGGGTCTGGGGGCCGGGTGACTCCGGGACAACGCACGCCTCGCCTCCGGCGCTCGCCTTCGGCGACGTCTGCGAACCCGAGCCCGAGCCGTCGCCATCGCCTGCACCGAGTCCGAGCCCCAGTCTGGATCCCGCCCCGGCAGGCGGCGGAACCACCGGCTCCGGGAGCGGCGGGTCCGATGCGAGCCCGGGCGCTGACGCGAACGCCTCGGGCGCCGCCAGTCCCGCGCACGCCTCCGCCAGCGCGCGCGCGAACGCGCACGCGACGCGTACGCCCAGCGCGGAGCCCACTCCGTCGCTCGCCCAGACGATCGTTCGGGCAAGCCCGGTCGGCGCCCTCGCCGCCGGCGCCTCGCCGGGATCGGGCGGGCCACCCGCGGGGGCGTTGCTCGCGCTCATCGCGGTAGCGGCGCTCGGCGCCGCCGGCTGGCTGACGATGCGCCGGAGGCGCGCCCTTGCATCGCGATAGCGGTCTGCACCCGGGCGCATGGATCACGTGGGCGACCTGCGCCGGCCTGGTCACGTTCACCACGACGAACCCCTTCTACCTGGCCCTGATCGTGGCAGTGTCGTTCTTCGTCTACGCGGCCCAGCGGATCCCGGGCCCCACCGCGCGGTCGTTCCGGTTGTTCGCGATCGCCGGCCTCGTCACGGTGGCGGTGCGTACCTCGCTGGTCTTCCTGGGGACCGTCGATGCCGGCAACGTGGCATTCGCCGCGCTCGAGGGCGCCCGTCTGGCGACCCTGCTGATCATCTTCGGGACCTTCAACGCCGTGACAGATCCGTTCGGTGTCGTGCGTCTCGCACCACGGCGGTTCCATGAGCCGGCGCTCGCCGCTGCGCTCGCGCTCTCGATCGCGCCGCGCACCGTCGCGATGGTGGGGCGCGTTCGAGAGGCGCAGACACTCCGCGGCATCCCGACCTCGTGGCGGACCCTTCCCGCCCTCGCGGTCCCCGTGCTCGAGACCGGCATGGAGGAGGCGCTCACGCTCGCCGAAAGCATGGACGCGCGCGGGCACGGCCGTGGGCGTCGGAGCCGCTACCGGCCGTCGCGCTGGACCCCCGCGGCAGTCGCCGTCTCGGCGTCCGCGTTCGCGAGCGCGGCGGTCTCGCTGGCGGCCGCGTGGCAGCAGGGGCGCGACCTGCATCCCGCCACCTCTCCACTCACCTGGCCACAGGTCCGGCCCGCGATGCTCGCCGTCATCGGGATCCTTGCGCTCCCGGGCGTGGTCCGATCCCCGAGGGAGGACCCATGACCGACGCCCTGCGCGTCGACGCCGTGTCGTTCCGCTATCCCGACGGGTCGCAACCCGCGTTGCGCGACGTGACCCTCGACATCGAAGAGGGTACGTTCGCCCTCGCGGTCGGGCCGACGGGCGCGGGCAAGTCGACCTTCCTGCGCCTGGCGAACGGCCTCGTCCCACATTTCACGGGCGGCGCATTCACGGGGCGCGTCCTCGCCGCGGGGCGTGACACCCTCACCCACGCGCCCCGCGCGCTCGCCGACGTGGTCGCCTTCGTGGCCCAGGATCCGGGTGCGTCGTTCGTGCTCGACCGCGTGGAGGACGAGCTGGCCTACGGCATGGAGAACCTGGGGGTCGTCCCCGCCCACATGCGTCGGCGCGTCGAGGAGATGCTGGATCTGTTGGATATCGAGCCGCTGCGCGGCAGAAGCGTCCGTGCTATCTCGGGTGGCGAGCGGCAACGCGTGGCGATCGCCGCCGCGCTCGCCGCCGGCCCGCGGATCCTCGTGCTCGACGAACCCACCTCGCAGCTGGATCCGCAGGGCGCCGAGCACGTGTTCGCGGCGTTGCAGCGGCTCGTGCACGACCAGGGGATGACCGTCGTCCTCGCCGAGCACCGGCTCGAGCGCGTCGCCGGCCAGGTCGACCTCGCGATCGGGTTCGACGAGGGACGCGTGACCGCGGGCGACCCCGCCGCGGTGATCCGCCGCCTGGCGATGGGGCCGCCCGTCGCGCGGCTGGGACGGCTGCTCGGCTGGGACCCCGTGCCTCTGACCGTCCGCGACGCGCGGCGGCTCGCGGGGGCGCTCCCCGCACGACGCGGCCCGGTGATCCCGGCGCCTGGTGACGTACGGGTCGAGCTGCGCCATCTGACCGCGCGACACGGCGACGCCACCGCGTTGCACGACGTCGACCTCGTCGCCGGCGAAGGCGAGATCGTCGCGGTGATGGGGCGCAACGGCGCCGGGAAAACGACGCTGCTGCGCTCGATCGCCGGCGTCCACACTCCCGCCTCCGGGACCGTCCGGGTCGGCGGCCATGCGCCACGGCCCGGCGTCGACGTGGCGCTCTGTCCCCAGGAACCCGAGGCCGTGCTGTTCTCCGAGACCGTCGCGGGCGAGGTCGCCGTCACCCTGAAGGCCCGGGGGATCGACAGCGTGCGACCCGAGGCGGTGCTCGCGGCGCTCGGGATCGAGGACCTCGCGGCGCAGCACCCACGGGACCTCTCGGCCGGGCAGCGGCTCCTCGTGGCCACCGCGGCGATCGCCGCAGGGCGGGCTCCCGTGCTCCTCCTCGATGAGCCCACGCGCGGGCTCGACCCCGATGCCAAGGATCGCCTGGCGCGGTTCATGCGATCCCATGCCGCGGAAGGCGGCACGGTGTTGTTCGCCACCCATGACGTCGAGCTCACGGCCACCGTCGCCACCCGCGTCATCATGCTCGCGGGCGGTGAGGTCATCGACGACGGCGACCCCGGCGAGGTGCTCGGCGACTCGCACGTCTTCGCACCCCAGATGACCCGGGCGTTCGGGCCGGGATGGCTCACCCCCGAGCAGGTCGCCGAGGCGCTCGCATGAACGCGGCGGTCGCGGCGCGGTCGCTGAGCGTTCGCACCTTGACCGGTGGCTCCCGCGTGCGCGTCGCCGGGCTGATCGTCCTCAACCTGGTCGGTCTGCTCGCGTTCCTCTGGCCGTTCGCGCTGCCCGCGCTCACCCGCGGGAACGAGAACCACCACGTCGACGGGCCCGCCGTGCTGATCGTGCTGCTCGGCGGGCTGGGTGCCTTGCTCTTCCTCGAGCTGGGTCGCGGGGGCATGGGCCCCAAGACGATCGCCCTACTCGGCGTGCTTGGGGCCGCGATGGTCGCCCTGCGTCTTCCGGGGTTCGTGGCGGGGTTCAGCGCGATGTTCATCGTCGTGCTGGTCGCGGGCAACGCGTTCGGCCCGACGTTCGGATTCCTCCTGGGCGCCGTGGGGACGTTCGCGAGCGGGTTGTTCATCGGCGGACTCGGGCCGTGGCTACCCTTCCAGATGGTCGCGGTCGGCTGGGTGGGCCTGGGGGCGGGCCTCGTGCCCCGCACCGGTTCATGGCGCCTTCGGATCGGGGTGCTGGCCGTCTACGGCGTCGTGGCGGGCTACCTCTTCGGCGCACTGATGAACCTGTGGTCGTGGCCCTTCCTGACGGGTGGATCGTCGATCAGCTGGAGCGCCGATGCAACCGCGGCGAGCAACCTGCGCCACTACGCGACCTTCTACGCGGCGACCTCTCTCGCGTGGGACACCTTCCGCGCGGTCGGCAACGCGGTCCTCGTCATCGCGCTCGGCCGGCCCCTTCTGGGTGCGCTCGACCGGGCGGCCCGCCGGATGCGACTCGACGTCGGCGATGATATGAACGAGCTGCCCCTGCCGCCGACGACGAGAGAGGAGCCCGCCGATGCCGACGATCCCCCCGCCCTCGCGGATGCGCCCGTGCGCGTGCCGGTCGCGCGGTGAGGCGCTCCGTGGTCAGACACTCGGGGGTCGGCGCTGAGCACGGAGCCTGAGAACACGGGGACCGCCGAGGCGGTCGGGTCGGGTCGCTCGAGCGCGCCGACTGAGCGCGCGTGCGTGCGACGCCACCCCGAGCGTGGCCGCTACGACCTCGAGGCCGTCGGTCAGATCCTCGATGAAGCCTTGATCGTGCACGTTGCGTGGATCGACGACGGGGGTTCGCCCCGCCTGATCGCCACGCTCCATGCGCGCGTCGGCGACACGCTGTACCTCCACGGCTCCCGCGCATCCCAGACGATGCGCGCGCTCCGTAACGGCGCCGAGCTCTGCATCGCCGCCACGATCGTCGACGGCCTTGTATTCGCGCGGGCGCTCTTCAACCACTCGATGAATTACCGATCCGTGATCGTGTACGGGCGGGCGCGCGAGGTCACCGACCGCCGGGAGTTCGATCAGATGGCGCGTGCGCTCGCCGACCATGTCGCGCCCGGACGAGGCGCGGAGGCGCGCCTGCCCACCGAGGACGAGTTCCGCCAGACGCTCATCCTGGCGGTGCCGATCGTCGAGGCCTCCGCGAAGATCCGGGTCGGCCCGGCCGTCGACGATCCAGCCGATCTGAACCTGCCGGTGTGGGCCGGGGTCCTGCCGCTCGGCCTCGCGATCGGCACCCCCGAACCCGATGCCCTGCTCGCGGATGGCACCGACGTTCCCCCGTACCTCACGGACTATCGCCGGTCGGACCGGTGAGCGCCGTCCCCGACGCGCGCTCCTTGCGGGCGACCCTGCGATCGCTCCCGCGCGAGGTCTGGATCCTGTTCATCGGCGCGTTCGTGAACCGGCTCGGCACGTTCGTGCTGCCCTTCATCACGCTGTACCTGACCGACCGGGGATACTCGGCGACCCAGGCCGGGCTCGGGCTCGCCGCGTATGGCCTGGGGGCGACCGGCGCGCAAGGCGTCGGCGGGTTGCTCGCCGATCGCGTCGGAAGGCGGAACACGATCGTCCTGTCGATGTCGGGCGGCGCGGCCTTCACCCTGTCGCTGGTCTGGGCCGACGGGTTGCCCGAGATCGTCGGCCTGATCCTGGTGCTCGGGTTCGTCGCCGAGCTGTACCGGCCGGCCTCGAGCGCGCTCGTCGCCGATCTGGTTCCGTCGCAGGACCGGGTGGCGGCGTTCAGCGCCTACCGTCTGATGCTGAACATCGGGTGGGCGTTCGGCCTCGCGCTCGCCGGACTCCTCGCGCAGCGTTCGTTCGACCTGCTGTTCGTCGGCGACGCCATCACCTCGGGGACGTTCGCGGGGATCGCGCTGATCGCGCTCCCCCACGGCACGCGCACGACGAAACACGAAGAGCGCAGTCTGGGGTCGGCCGGTCGGTCGATCGCCGCAGACCGCGGATTCCAGTTGTTCCTGGGGGCTGTGTTCCTCACTGCGGTGGTGTACATGCAGAACGCGAGCACGTTCGCGTTGCACGTGCGCGATCTCGGCTACTCCACCGCCACCTACGGCTTCCTGCAAGCGGCGAACGGCGTCCTCGTCGTGTTGCTCGAGCTCCCGATCACCGCGTGGGCGATGCGCCGCGAGCGAACGCGGATGGTCGCGGGCGGCGCGGTGCTGGTCGGCCTGGGGTTCGCGACCCTCGCGCTCGTCCAGGGGCTCCCTGGGCTCGTGCTGATGGTCGTGATCTGGACGCTCGGCGAGATCGTGGAATCCCCTTCGACCTCGGCGTTCGTGGCCGACCGCGCGCCCGAGCACGCGCGCGGCCGCTATCAGGGATCGCTCGGGATGATGTACGCCACCGCCGCGATCGCCGGGCCGATGGTCGGTACCGCCGTCTACGACATCAGCACGACGACGTTGTGGCTCGGGTGCGGCGCGCTCGGGCTCGCATCGGCCTGGCTCGCCCTGGCCGCCGGGCGGCGTCCTTCGCCGGCGGCCGTCACTCCTCCTCCTCCAGCGAAAGTCTGACGGTCGCCGATTCGAGCCCTGCTGCGATATCGAACATCGGCAATCGGCCTTGGGCGCACATCCGGGTCAGGAGTGCAAGCTCGTCGGGCTCCGCCTCGAGATCCCAGCCGTTCAGGTTCAAGAACACGGTGACGGCCAGCAGGGCCACCTGGTCGTTGCCCCGCTCGAAGGGTCGCAACCGCACGAGGGCCTCGAGCAGCGCGGCCGCCTTCAGATGGATGCCCGGATAGGCGTCGCGGTCCCCATCGCGGGAGCCCGGGAGCTCCACGGCCGCCCGCAGCGCCCCGGCGTCGCAGGCGCCGCCAGCCCCTACCTCGGTCGAGGCGATCGACTCGACGTCGGCGGCGCTCAGGTACGCGATCGCGATGGCGCTGCGAGCAGGTCGAGCGCGCCACGATGGCGCTGCCGGGCCCGCTCCGCGAACCCCGTGACCGCGGCGTGGTGGCCGCCGTCGGCGAGATAGGCGCGCAGGGCGCGCGCCACGTGCTCGTCGACATCGATCCCGGATACGAGCGCGACCGTACGTAGCTCGTCGTAGACGGCCCGGGGGACGTGGATGGGGGGCTGGCGGATCTCGGTCACCTCCAGAGGACATCTTCTCTGAAGCGGCCGCGCTTCCCAACGGCCATTCGTATGGTTGACGCCTCCGCCGGTCGCCGGGTATAGATATATCGAAGCGATATATGCTTGCGATATATCGAACCGTCACTCGACCCCGGAAGGGCCCACACCAGATGCTCGAGCTCGCGATCCTCGGCCTCCTCAAAGAGCAGCCGATGCACGGCTACCAACTCTCTCGCGAGCTGGGATACGCGCTCGGGGGGTTCTGGCGGGTCTCCTACGGCTCCCTCTACCCGACCCTTCGCCGACTCGAGCAGAGCGGCGCGATCGAGGTCGATGGCGAACAGCCCGCCGCGGGGCGCCGCAAGCATGTCTATCGCATCACCCAGCAGGGCGAGGTCGCCTTCCTGGAGATGCTCCAGGAGACCCCGCACGACAACTCGACCGAGGACACCCGGTTCCGGGTCCGACTCGCGTTCTTCCGCTACCTCCCGCCCGAGACCCGGATCCGACTTCTGGAGCGTCGCCGGACGACCTTGGAGGAGCGACTCAACACGATCAGCGACTCGCTGCGCACGACCCGCGTGCGCGTCGACGACTACACGCTCTCGCTGATGGAGCACGGCCGTTCAGCCACCGAGTCCGATCTCGCGTGGGTCGACGGCCTGCTGACGGCAGAGCGATCACGTACCACGACCACCCCATCGGAGCGACGTTCGCTCCGCAGGAAGGAGCACACGTCATGAGCAAGGTTCGCATCGCGATCGTGGGCGTGGGGAACTGCGCCTCGTCGCTGGTCCAGGGCCTCGAGTACTACAAGGACGCCAGCCCCGAGGACCGCGTCCCCGGTCTGATGCACGTCGAGCTGGGCGGGTACCACGTCCGCGACGTCGAGGTCGTCGCCGCGTTCGACGTGGATGCCGCGAAGGTCGGCAAGGACGTCGCGGAGGCGATCTTCACGGCGCCCAACAACACGATCAAGTTCTCCGACGTGCCGCCGATCGGCGTGACCGTACAGAAGGGACGCACCCTCGACGGCCTAGGGGTCTACTACCGCCAGGTCGTCACCGAGTCCGACGCGCCCGAGGTCGATGTCGTGCAGGTCCTGAAGGACACGGCCGCCGACGTGCTCGTGTGTTACCTGCCTGTGGGCTCCGAGCAGGCAGCGCGGCACTACGCGCAATGCGCGCTCGATTCCGGCGTGGCCTTCGTGAACGCGCTCCCGGTGTTCATCGCGAGCGACCTCGCGTGGGCCAAGAAGTTCCGCGACGCCGGCGTGCCGATCGTCGGCGACGACATCAAGTCCCAGGTGGGGGCGACGATCACGCACCGCGTGCTCGCGAAGCTCTTCGAGGACCGCGGGGTCGAGCTCGACCGCACCTACCAGCTGAACTTCGGCGGCAACATGGACTTCATGAACATGCTCGAGCGCGAGCGCCTCATCTCGAAGAAGATCTCGAAGACGCAGTCGGTGCAATCCCAGCTCGAGGAGCCGCTCTCGAAGGAGAACATCCATATCGGGCCGAGCGACCACGTGCCGTGGCTGGAGGACCGCAAATGGGCCATGATCCGGCTCGAGGGCCGCAACTTCGGCGACATCCCCCTGACGATCGAGATGAAGCTCGAAGTCTGGGACTCCCCGAACTCGGCCGGCGTGATCATCGACGCGGTGCGCTGCGCGAAGCTCGCGCTCGATCGCGGGATCGGCGGTCCGCTGATCGGGCCATCGTCGTACTTCATGAAGTCGCCGCCGGTGCAGTTCACCGACGAGGAGGCCCACAAGATGGTGGAGGCCTACATCGGCGGGAAGCCGGCCGACCTCGAGGCGCAGCAGCGCCACCAGCAGGCGATCCAGATCGTGGACACGCGCGAGACCCAGCCGACCGTCTGAGCCGCGCAGCTACCGCGCACGCCTACGCGTCCTAGCGCGCGTCGAGCAGCGCGCGCACCGGCGCCAGGTCGAACGGCGTATCGTCGGTCGTGCCGAGCCCCACGATGAGGTGTTGCGCCCCCGCCTCGAGGTAGGCGTCGGCGTTGACGACGTCGTCGGCTCCCTCGATGAGCACGGTGCGCTCGATCTCCTTGGGATCCCGCCCGCTCCGCTCGCACCACTCGTCGAGGATCGCGTTCTTCTTCGCGTACGTCTCGGGTGGGCCGAAGCTGTTCCACATCGAGGCGTGCTCTGCGACGAGCCGCAGCGTCACCTTCTCTCCGCTGCCGCCGATCAGGAGTGGCATCGGTGAGCGGGCGGGCGGCGGGTCGAGCTTCGCGAGGCGCGCTTCGATCCGCGGCAGCGAGGCTTCGAGCGCCTGTAGGCGCCCGATCGCCGTGCCGAACTCGTACCCGTACTCGTCATAGTCGCGCTCGAACCATCCCGATCCGACCCCCAGGATCAGGCGGCCGTGGCTCAGGTGGTCGATCGTGCGCGCCATATCGGCTAGGAGCTCGGGGTTCCGGTACGAGTTACAGGTCACGAGCATCCCGAACTCGGCGCGCTCGGTGTCGCATGCCATGGCCGCCAGGAGCGACCACCCCTCGAAGTGCGCCCCGTCCAACTCACCGTAGAGCGGATAGAAGTGATCCCAGGTCCAGAGCGAATCGACGCCCAGGGCTTCGGCCTCTCGCCACCCGGCGCGCAGCACATCCATCGTCGTGTGTTGCGGGTGGAACTGCGCCCCCACTTTGAAGCGGGCCATCGGATCCCCTCTCGTCGCGTCGACATCACGACGGTACCGCGGACGAGCGGAGCCGAGGCCGCCTAACCCACGCGGATCGCGACGGCCGGCGACCACCTCGATGCCGCGACCCCCACCTCGCGGAGCCGGGCACGGAAGCGGTAGCCGCCCGTTCCCGCGTCGGCGTGGAACGAGGCCGAGGGCCACGGAGTGGCTTTCCTCCACGAGGTCCATCCCTGGCTAGGGCGTCGGAGCTGCACGTCGAAGACGAACCCTCCGGGCGCTGGGCCGGTCGCCCACGTGACGGTTCTGATCCTCCCGAGGGTCCCGGTGACCGGCGCCGCGCGTAGCGGCACGCGCGCCCGTCCACCCATGAACGGATGCAGCAGGCAGGTGAACGGATAGACCCCGGCCGCCTCGAACGTGTACCAGGTTGGCGGGCTCGACTCGTCGACCGAGCCCGAGTCATAGAGGAGCATCCCGGTCGCGTCGGTGGCCGTATGGTGCGAAGGCCCCATGTGGTCGAACACCAGGGTCCCGCCACGTGGGATATCGACGGTCGCCGGTGTGAAGACATCGTCGGTCACCGCCACCTGGATCCCGTCGGGCGGTGGGGGTGAGGCTGAGGTCGACCCGGACGCCGACGCACTGGAGCTCGCGGACGCACTCGGGGTCGTCGTCGGGGAAAGAGCGATCCCCGGCTGCCAGCTGGGGTTTTGCTCCACCGAAGCGGAGGCGGCGAGCGCCGTAGCTGCGCCCGTCGAGGGGTTCACGACGTACACCTGCATGTTCGTCACCGCGCCGCTCCCCGTGTTCACCGTGACGACCAACTTGTTGCCGTTGGGCGCCCACGAGGGTGGATACACCTCGCCGGCCGGGTCGTAGATGGTGCGGGTGTCCGCGCCGTCGGCGCCCGACAGCAGCAGCCTGGGCACGTCGAGCGTGGCGCTGTCGGCGCCATGGAACGCGAACGTCGTACCGTCGGGCGACCACGAAGGGCCGCCGAGCAGGAAGGCCGGCGGCGCGGTGGCCCCGGCGAACGAAACCTTCGTTTGGGCGCTGCCGTCGGCGTTCATCGTGTAGATCGCGGCATCCCCGGCGCGGGTCGAGGTGAATACGATCCTGGAGCCGTCGGGAGACCAATCCGGCGACCAGCTCGCGAAGGCGGCCGCGGTGAGCTGCGTGAGCGCCCCGCCGGCCGCCGGGACCGACCAGATCTGCTTGTAGTACTGACCGGCGTTGTTCGTCGGGTGTGCGAAGACGAGCGTGGTCCCGTCGGGCGACCATGCCGGGTTGGCGTCGGCCACGCTCGAGGGCTCGTTCGTGATCTGCAGCTCGCCCGTTCCGTCGGCGTTCATCACCCAGAGGTTCCGGCATGTTCCCGTACACCCGTCGCGCACGAACGCGATATGTGAGCCGTCTGGTGACCAGGCCGGGTCGCGATCCGCGACGGTGTTCTGCGTGAGCTTCGTCAGCACGGTTCCGTCAGGTTGGATCGAGAAGATATCGAGATCGCCGTCGCGGTCGGATTCGAAGGCGATCAGGCCGTTCCCGCCGGGCGCCACCGCGAGTGAGGGCAGGCTTCGGCCGGCCACCACGAAGGAGGCCGCGAGCATCACTGCGGGCAGCAGGAATAGCGTTCGTCGCACCCAGGTGGTATCGGCATGCGGGGTCCCGTTTCCGTACCCCGCGCGGGTACGCTCGACCTATGGCCGGCAGGATAGGGAGCGTGCGCGATGCGCTGCGCCACGCGGATTTCCGGCGGCTCCTCGGGATCCGGCTCGTAAGCCAGACCGCGGACGGGCTCATCCAAGCTGCCCTCGTCGCCTCGCTCGCCTTCTCTCCGGACCGGGCCACCACCGCGGCCGGCTTCGCGCTCGCATCGGCCATCGTGATCGTGCCGTTCTCGATCCTCGGGCCGTTCGCAGGCGTCTTCATCGACCGTTGGTCGCGCCGGAGGATCATGATCGTCGCGCCGCTGCTCCGCGCCGCGCCGGCGTTCCTAGTGCTACTGAACCCCGATCGGCGGGCCGTGCTGTTCTACGCGGGCGCGCTCTGGGTCACCTCGGTGAACCGGTTCTTCCTGGCCACGGCCCAGGCGGTCGTGCCACGACTCGTCCCCACCGAAGACCTGCTGGCGGCGAACTCCGTCGCCACGGTCGGCGGGACCGTCGCGCTGCTCGTCGGCGTGTTCACGGGCGGGCTCGTCTCCGAGTCCTTCGGCAACGGCACGATCGTCACCCTCGCCGCAACCGCGTGGCTCGTCGCGTCGGCGATCGCGGTCACGATCCGAAGCGACCTGCGGCCGCACCAGCTTCCGGAGGCGCCCGAGCTGCTCCGCCATCAGATCGTGCGCGTCGTGGTTGAGTTCACCGAGGGCATAAAGCACATCGTCCGCACGCCGCGCGCGATCGGCCCGATAGCCTCGATCTCGGTGGATCAGATGGGCCAGGGCCTCGTGCTCGTGCTGGCCCTCGTGGTGTTCAAGGAGCGATTCGGCGAGGGCGTGGGGTCGTTCTCGTGGCTGATCGGAGCCGGCGGCGTGGGTGTGTTCATCGGGCTCGCCACCGTTGGGCGGCTCGACCGACGCTTCGCCCGCGACCGGATCGTCGCGTGGTCGTTCGTGTTCGGCGGGATCTCGCTCCTGGCAGTGAGCCTGTTCCTCGACCGTTGGACCGTGCTGATCACGAGCTTCGCGATCGGGCTCTCGTTCGCCTGGAAGAAGATCCCGGTCGACACGATGGTGCAGGAGGCCGTCCCAGACGGCCTGCGCGGACGCGTGTTCGCGGTCTACGACGTCGCCTACAACCTGTCGCGTCTGTTCGCGGCGGTCCTCGCGATCGTGCTGTTGCCGACGATCGGCGAGAACGGCTCAGCCGCCCTGATCGGGGTCGTCTTCCTGCTGTGGGCTCCCGTGTTGCCGCGGTGGATCCGAGGCAAGCCCGAGGTCCGGCTCCGGTTCCACGATGGCGCGCGCGCCGAAGCGTGGCCCCGCGCCGTGGTCTGGGGCGGGGTGGAGGAGCCCGTCGAGGTCCTGCACTCGGCGCTGGTCGAGCGGGACGGCGAGCAGTTCCGCACGTTCCGGCTCGCCATGGCCGACGGCACGACGATCGACGTCAGCAGCCATGAGCAGGGCGGCGCGTGGACGATCGACCGCGAGCTGATCGAGTGACCTGTCGTCGTTGATCTTCGCCTCGCATCTGACCCATCCCGATATCCCCACCCCCCTTGACACGATATGACTACCTACGGCAACGTACGTAGTCCTGCTTACTTAGCTTGTGGTAGCTAGGTTCCCCTTCCCTCGGGTATTCATTCCTGGGCGGTTCAGGAGCACGATGCACCAGTCAAGACGGCACTCGGAGGACATGATGGGCGATCACGCGACGCACGGAGCAGGCGAAGTGGACAGCTGCACGGACTGCAGCCAACTGGCCTACGAGCCCAGTTGGTATGCGGCGATGCTCGCCTTCTCCAAGGAGGAGCGCGACGTGATCGTCCTCTCCGCCGAGCGAGCGATGAGTTCGAAGGCCGGCTTCTAGTCGGACCGTCCGGGACGCTGCGAGAGCCTCCCGGACGACCCCCGATGGCGCCCCCCGGCGCCACGCAGTACCCGACATCCCGGGCGGTGGTAGCGGTACCCCTCCCCGTACGCATCGGTGACGACCCCCCCTCGGTCACCGTCACCGGCCACCGCCCGGGATCCGTCGGCCCTCCGCGCACCGACCGCGTCGGTGAGAACCCTCAGACCGGCACGGGCGCCGCCTCGACGACGCGGCGCCTCACCCACAGCAGCCGCAGCCCGAGCCCGGCGGCGACGAGGCCGCTCAGCACGAAACCCACCTGCGGGCCGAGCCGTTGACCGATCACCCCGGCGATCGGGGCCCCGATCGGCGTCGACCCTAGGAACACGATTCCGTAGAGGGCCATGACGCGCCCGCGCGCCTGCGGGAGCGCCCTGAGCTGTAGCATCGTGTTGCCCGTGATCATGAAGGCCATGATCGCGAAGCCCATCGGGACCATCGCGATCGCGGCGATCACGAGGGTGGGGGCGAGCCCCGCCATCGCGAGCGCGACCCCGGCCGCGACCGACCAGAGGGCGAGATCCCGCATCTGCGGCTCCGCCGCGCGGCTCGCCATCGTCATCGCCCCGAGGAACGACCCGACGCCCGCCAGCGCCGAGAGCATCCCGAACGTGCCGGCGTCGCCGCCGAAGGTGCGATCCGCAAGCAAGGGCACGAACACCGCGAAGTTGAACGCGAACGTGAACACCACGGCCATCGCGAGCAAGGGCCGCCGGAGCTCGTCGGTTCGCCACACGTATCTCAGGCCGGCGACGAGGTGTCCTTTCTCCCGCGTACTGCGCGTCTGAGGGTGCAGCTCTGCCGAGCGCATCAACAGCAGCGCCGTCAGGACGGCGACATAGGAGATGCCGTCGATCAGGAAGCACGTCGCGATCCCCACCGTGGCGATCAACACGCCCGCCACCGCCGGTCCGATGACCCTCGATCCGGTGAAGGCGGCACTGTTCAAGCTCACGGCGTTCCGCACGTGCTCTTCGCCCACCATCTCGACGTAGAAGCTCTGGCGCGACGGATTGTCGATCGCCGTCACGAACCCCGAGGCAAGGGACAGGAGGAACACGATCCAGATGTGGCCCTTGACGAGGTCGGTGGCCACGAATCCCCACATCGTCAGGGCCACGAACGCGTAGGCCGACTGGGTCCAGATCAGGATCCGACGCTTGTCGAAGCGGTCGGCCAGGACGCCGCCGTAGGCGCCGAGTAGCAAAACCGGGAGGAAGTAGATGGCGACGTTCGCCCCGAGGGCCGTCCCGCTGTCGGTGAGCCGAAGGACGAGCCAGGCCGACGCCGTGAAGTTCATCCAGGTCCCGACGGCTGAGATCAGCTGCCCGAACAGATACAGCCGGAAGTTGCGCGACGCGCTGAGCGAGGAGAACGTGCGGCGAACGGCCGCATCCACGCGCGGGCTCACCGGTCGGCCTCGGTCATCCGATCGAGGATCTCGGCAGCGTTGCCGAGGGTCTGGAGCTCATCGGGCGTCAGCCGCTTCAAGCGATCCGACAGGTAGGCGTCGTGGCGACGGCGGACACGGTGCAGGAGCTTGCGGCCCGTGGGCGTGATCTGCACCCAGGACACGCGCCCGTCAAGAGGGTCGGGAGTTCGCTCGATCAACGCCAACTCGGCGAGCGAACCGACGATGCGGGTGGTCGTCGGCTTTCGGATGTGCTCGTGGGCGGCGAGCGCGCCCGGCGTCATGGGGCCGTGTTGCTCGATCGTGGCGAGCGCCGCCAGAAGGGTGGGCGTGATCCCGGCGTCGCCCTGGTACCGGAGCCTGCGGGCGGTCCGGAACACCGAGATGCGAAGGTCCGCCGCGAGGGCCGGCAGATCAACGGTGGGGACGGGGGCGGCGGTCATGCCCACATGATAGTTCGCAATGCTAACTATCACCACCACATGCGCGCAGATGCAAGGCCCGTTCCGGGCGGCGGGCTATCGTGGCCGTGAACGGAGACGGGATCACGAGGGAGGAGATCGCATGTCGGCGCGCGACAACGGGCACGGACAGCCGGCGACCGACGGGCGGGCGCGACGCAACCGCGCGATCGCCGTCATCGCGCCCGTCCTGATCGCGCTGGGCACGTTCGGGATCGGGTACGTGGTCGCGAGCCGCGGCAACGACACCCAGGCAAGCCCGACGCCATCGGCCCCCTCGGGCGAGTCGTCATCGCCCTCGTCCTCGTCGCCCGAGCCGAGCGAGGGCCCTTCGGAAGAGGCAAGTGAGAGCGTCTCGCCTGTGCCCGCGAGCGACGCACTGCCCGACGGTCGCTATTACGTGTACGCCACGGCGGTCTCCACGAGCTCCACCGGACCCGCGTTGACGTTCGACCTCGCCTACTTCCTCCGTGGGGAGGCCGCGAACGAAGCGGCCGGCGAGCACGGGGGCGAAGTGCCCGTGCCCAACGATTACTACATCGTGAACGACAATCCGACCCTCCGCACGATGCCGCTGTCACCCGACGGGATCGTTCGCTACGTCCCAGAAGGCACGTGCTGCCACCTCAAGGCGGGGGATCTCGACGCATGGAGCGCGGCCGTGAACGGCACCGATCAGAAGGACTATCCCAACATGGAGCACTGGGGTTGGTGGATCAGGGTGACGGACGGCGAAATCGTCAGAATCGCGCAGCAGTGGGTGCCCTGACCTCAGATGAACAACGAAACAGCAGCGTCGCGCATCTCGGCGATCGCCGTGGCGGCCCCGATCGGCTCCTCAAGCCCGTCGATCAGGTCCTCTCGCTTGAGACCCAGCAGGTCCATCGTCATCTGGCACGGGATCAGTCGCACTCCTAAGTCCTTGGCAGTCTCGATCAGTTCCTCAGGCTTTGCGACCTGCCGGTCGGTCGCCAGCTTCTTGAACATCGCAGGGCCGGCACCCGCGAAGTGGTAGTGCGAGAGCTTCGCCTTCTGGGCCGAGCCCGGATTCATCGCCGACATCATCTTCTGCATCCAGTTGTCGCCGGTGATACGCACGCCGGGCTTCACGATCGCGAACAGCCCCCAGAAGGTGAAGAACACGCTCGACTCCATCCCGCTCGCCGCGGCGGTGGTGGCGAGGATCGTCGTCGGCCAGATCCGGTCGAGGTCGCCGCCCCACGCGATGATCGTGAGCTTGTTCTTCTTCTTGATCGGACTCTGGGCGGCCTCGAGCGCCTCGATCCGCGCGAGGAGCTCCGCGTACGTCGGTGCCTCGATCCGATCTTCGGTGGTGGCCACGCTCAGACCTTCCTGACCAGGTAGCGGTAGCCGCCATCGTCGGTCTCGGCCGACTCGAGCAGCTCGTTGCCGCTGATCTCGGCCCAGCTTGGGACGTCGGACCTGGAGCCGGGGTCGGTGGCGAGCAGCTCGAGCAGGTCACCCGATCGAGCGTCCTTCAGCGCCTTGGCGAGCGAGACGAGCGGGCCGGGGCAGGACTGGCCGCGGGCGTCGACGGTGGTGGTGACGGTCGTAGACATGCGGAAGACCTCCAGGAGCTAAGCGAGGGATGGGGCGGGAGCGGAGCGGCGCGAAACGTCCTCTGTGTCAGGGCTGACAGCAGAGGCGGTCGGGGATCATGGCCCCCACGATGCCGGCTTCGCGTGTGCAGATCATTTGCAGGTGCAACAGCCTACCCCACGGCGGCTATTCCGAACAACGCCCTCGAAGGTTCACGGCGCGGGCCGGGTACCGAGGCAACCCGCATCGCGACCAAGCTGCTCGAGCCCCGCGAGATCGCCGGGCCCAAAGGACGTGACGCCGCCACCCGAGGACTCCATCAGGTTGCCGTTCGACTCGGCGTGGCCGAGGCCGAGCACGTGCGCAAGTTCGTGCAGGACCACGAGGCCTTGCATGCCGGGGAGACCGAATCCAGAAGGGTTGGGGTCGTCGGCGTTCACGGCGATCCAGCCGGTCACGAACGTTTCGTCGTCGTCCTCGCTGGCCACCTGCGGCGTCGCCACGGCCGCCACCACCTGGCCGTCCTCATCGAACGAGATATCCGTCGTGGCCGGATCCACCCACGCGATCAGCACGGGAGCCCACCGGTCGCCGTACCGACCGGGTTGGTACGGATCCCGGCCGCGGCTCGGCACCTCGTCGGTGAGGCCGTCATACGTGAACGCCATCCCCGTGACGTCGTGCAGGCGCTCGATCGCCCCACGAACATCCTGGATCCCGCCTTCCGTGAGCCCGGCGCGACCCAAGACGTAGTGGATCGGCTCACAGGGGTTCCAGCGGGTGGGGTCACCGCCGTGGGTGTGGATGAACGAGTAGTCCCCCTTCGTGCCGACGGCACTCGGCTCCAGCGTCGTGGAGCCCAGGAGCGGTGCCACCAGGGCTCCGACGAGCGCACCGACCACCAGGAGCGCCACGAGGACGGGCAAGGAGGACCGCGGGGACGGCGGCGTCGCCTCGGCACCCAGCATCGGCGGACCGGGAGGCGGCGGGAAGCATTCGCCCCCGAGGTCGGGGCGAGGCGGGACACCGAACGGTGGGGGAAGGCTCACAAGGTTTAGTCGGGACCGGGGCGAAGCTTCTTGACCGCACCGTACCCGGCTTCGAGCGGCGCGCCCACGCTCGGCGCCCGGTCCCACGTTCTCGGACTTTCGGCCGATGACTCTGTGCCCTTCGCTGTGGATGATTGCAGGCGCGGTACACCCCCGGATCGGAAGGACCCCCCACACCCATGAAGCTTCGAACGCTGCCCGCCGCAGTGGCCGGCCTCCTGGTCGCGCTGCTCACCCCGATCCCCGCCTCCGCGGCCGTGAACTGCTCGTACAACGCCGCTGCGCACGAGGTCACGATCACCCTCGGGGGATCGGACTCGACGACCGTCGAGCGTGAGACCGGTGCCGACGGCATCACTGTCGGCGGCACGCCCTGTGGCTCCGCCACCGTCAAGAACACGGACGCGATCACGATCACCGGAAACAACGGGTTCAACATGGTGACGATCTCGCTCGCGAACGGACCGTTGGCGCCGGGCGCGACGCACGAGTCCAAGGGCAGGTCCGAGATCGAGATCACCGTGGCCGCGGGCGGGAACGGCGGCGACGTCTTCGTGCAGGGCGGCAACCGGATCGACCGCATCACGTTCGGGGCTAAGAAGGTCAACCTGAACGCCCGCGAGCAGCCGAAGGACTTCGACCTGCTCGTGAGCGGCGGCGCCGTGCTTGCTGGGGCCACTACGTCGTTCGGGCGCGACCAGATCTCCCTGATCGGCGGAACAGGCGCCATCGGTGGCATCTACGACGCGGGACCCGACAACGACCGATTCATCGGTAACGGGAACGGCGGCATCACGATGAGAGGCGGCGACGACAAGGACACCGTCGACTACTTCCGGAACACCACTCGGCTCGTCTACAAGGACGGTATCGCCAACACGGGCCCGGGGCCGAACGACCAGATCACCGGCGTCGAGCACATCATCGGGACCTCGCTGGCCGACACGTTGCTCGGGGGGGACGGCAACGACGTGCTCGAGGGCCGGGGCGGGGCGGACACGTTTCGGCCGGGATCCGGAGACGACACGGTCCGGGGCGGCGCGGGCAAGCGCGACTTCCTGGACTTCGCGGGGGCCGGCAGCCTCGTCGTGAACCTCGGGACCCGGATGGTCACCGGACAGGGAACCGATCACTTCGAGTCGATGGAACGGATCGCGACCGGCGCCGGCGACGACCGATTCATCGACGGCAACCGTCTGAACAAACTGAACGGGCGCCAGGGCAACGACACGATCACCTACAAGAACTCGACGACGAAGGTCATCGCGATCTTGAACGTGAAGCAGACCGGCAAGGGCAACGACGTGCTGATCGCGATCGAGAACGTCTTCGGGTCACGATTCGATGACATCCTCACCGGCGATGGCCACGCGAACACGCTCATCGGTCAGAGCGGCGCCGACGCGATCTCGGGGATGGGAGGCGACGACACGCTGAACGGCAAGGGTGGCAAGGACAGCCTGGACGGCGGCACCGGGACAGACACCTGCCTGGTGGGCCCCGGCGACTTCGTCAAACGCTGCGAGGCTTAGCCCGCAGCGTTCGACCCGAACGGTCGAGTCCCGTCCGTTCTAGCAAGAGGGCGGCACCCGGGAGGGGGCCGCCCTCTTCATGACGGAAATCACCGGACGAGGTGACGCCGATTGCCCGGACCGTAGACGAGCGGCACCTTCGCCTTGATCGCGACCGCTCGCACCGGTCCGAAGTGGCGACTGTCGGTCGAGGCCGGCTCGAGGTCGCCCTCGACCCAGAACTCATCGGGCCCCAAGACGCGCTCGAACACCGAATCGCCGGGTACCCCCTTCAGTCGCTTGACCATCTCGTAGCCGGGGCGGCCTGGATGTTCCACGACGACGACGTCGCCGCGCGAGAACCGACGCGGCACGACGGCGAGCGCCCAGTCGCCGGGGGAAAGCGTCGGGGCCATCGAACCCCCTTCGATCTCGACGCGCTGGGGCCGGAATCGAAGACACGCCCAGGTGACCCATGCCGCCACCGACACGCCCGCCGTGAGGGCCGCCACCCGTTTCCGACCTCGGTGGTAGGTTTCGGTCGAGACGTCGTCAGAAGGAGGCCGTTCCATGCTGGAAGCATTCCTCAAGCCGCACCGATCCGTCCACGCGCACTGCGACCTGCCCTGCGGGGTGTACGACCCCGCCCAGGCTCGCATCGAGGCCGAGTCGGTCAAGGGTTGCCAGGAGAAGTACCAAGGGAACGAGGACCCGGTGTTCCGCGGGCGAGCGGTCGCGATCAAGGAAGAGCGCGCGACGATGGTCAAAGAGCACCTCTGGGTGCTGTGGACCGACTACTTCAAGCCCGAACACCTGGAGAAGTTCCCCGACCTCCACGACAAGTTCTGGAAGGCCGCGAAGCTCGCAGGCGAGTCGAAGAAGTCCGTCGACCCGGCCCAGGGGCAGCAGCTCCTCGATGCGATCGACGAGCTCGCGAAGATCTTCTGGGAGACCAAGAGCTAGGCACTGACGTTGATCGAAGACGAAGCCCGGGCCGTATGGCCCGGGCTTCGTTCGTGCCGGCCGTGAATTGGTACGAGACGCCGGGCGGGCGGGGCCGTCGGATTCCCCACCCGCCCGGACGATGCGCCCCCTCTGCGCAACCTCAGCGGGTCAGACGCCCGACTGCCATGGGCAGGCGAGCACGATCCACCTAACGACGGGCACGCCGTGGTCGGAGCCGGACGCGAACCCGATCTCGACGATGTCTTGCCCCTCCTGCAAGAGCGCGGTGTCACACCTGACCACCGGAGCGTCGCCGCCCTCGTCACCGCCTTCGTCGCCCTGACAGTCCTCGGAGACGAGGATCCGAGTCTCATCGGTGACCTTCGCCGTCACAGGCCAACCCAGCGTGCTCTCGAACAGCAGGCGACCGGTGTCGGCGTCGAACGAGATGATGGTGCCGACGAACCCCTGGTGGTCGCGGTCCTCGCCCTCGTCGACGACGCCGTCGCCGTCAGAGTCCTCCGACCCGTCCTCGACACCGTCGTCGTCAGAGTCGGCGTCCTTCGGGTCGCTGTGGAACTGCTTGACTTCAGCGCCGTCGTACAGGCCGTCACGATCCGTGTCCGGCTGGTGCGGCAGCGTGCGCTGGCGGTATTCACCGAGGTTCTTCAGCGCGTCCTTGTCAGGATCCGCCTTGGCGTCGCGGCGATGCGGGTTCGTGTGATGCGCCCGCTCCCACCGGTTCGGCATACCGTCGCCATCGGAGTCCTTCAGCCGATGGGCCGAGGCCCGCGCGTGCGTGCCGGCCGATGCCAACGCGATGCCCGTGGTCGCGGCGACCATCGTGGCGACCATCGCGAACACGACCACGATCCCGAGTCGCGATCTGTGCGTTCGCTGCATATTGCCCCCTCTCATCCGACCGTTCCCACCGCGCAGGCAGCCCGCGGCGAACGAGCCCGGCGGAGTGGGGCGGGTCTGGCGGCGCCCCACTCCGCCCGGTCTCGTTGAACCACATCGGCATGGGACGCCGCGGCGGCGCAGTGACCGAACGACGGTAATTGTGGGGTAAAAGGGGGAGCGCCTCGGGCCGGGGGCCGGGCCGAACGGTCGGGGGAAAACAGGAGCGGAGGAGGCCCTTGGGCCTCCTCCGCGGGAGCAACATGTGTCCGCTGCGTTAGGACTGGCTGTCGTCGCCCTGGCCGCTCTGGTCGCCCTGGTCGCCCTGGTCGCCCTGGTCGCCCTGGTCGGACTCGGTGGTGTCGCCCTGGTCGCCCTGGTCGCCCTGGTCGGACTCGGTGGTGTCGCCCTGGCTGTCGTCGCCCTGGTCGCCCTGGTCGGGCTCGGTGGTGTCGCCCTGGCTGTCGTCGCCCTGGTCGCCCTGGTCGGACTCGGTGGTGTCGCCCTGGCTGTCGTCGCCCTGATCGCCGATCTCAACAGCCTCGTCCTTCGAGTCGTCGGCAACATCCGCTTCATCGGAGTCGTCCGTCGAAGTGGCCGGAGCGCTGTGTCGAACCACGGAGGCGACCTTGCCGCGGTGCCCGGCGAGCAACCCGCCGACCGAGTGGCGCACGCTCGCACTGGCCATCCCCACGCTGAGCATCCCGGCCATCACGACCGCGACGATCATCGTGATCCGCTTCTTTGCGTCCATGTGGCTCTCTCCTTCGTTCGGAGGCCCCTGGCCTCGCCGAGGTTGTCGTCTCATCTGTGTATCGGGCAACGGGCCAGAAATGCACGAAGGGATCCGGCCTGGACGCCTGAGAGATCTCCGGCGAGCCGACCGAGGGTCCCCGCCCGTTCCGTACACTCGGCGGTCGATGAAGGACGTGGGGCTCGTCGGGGTGTCGTTCAGCGGGAAGTCGACGCTCTTCAGAGCGTTGACTCGGGCCGGCGCGCACGGGGGTCAGGCCAATGTCGCGGTCGTGGCGGTGCCCGACCCACGACTCGGCGTGCTGACCGAGATGGAGTCATCGAAGAAGACCGTCGCCTCGCAGGTCGGGTTCGTCGACGTTCCCGGCGGCGTCGCGAGCGCGCAGGGGATCGCGAAGCTTCGAGAGGTGGACGCGCTCGCCGTGGTCCTCCGGTGCTTCGGGCCCGATGCGACCCCGGCGGCCGAGCTCGCGAACGTGCGCGCGGAACTGCTGCTCGCGGATCTCGCCGTGATCGAGAGCGCGCTCGAGAAGGCGATCAAGCGCGCGAAGGGCAAAGCGAACGACGAGACCGCGGTGCTCCAGGCTGCGAAGGAAGCGCTCGAGGCCGAGACGCCGATCCGAGCGGCGCAGCTCGATCCGCAGCAGGCGGAAGTCCTCCGGGGGATCGCCCCCCTCACGATGAAGCCCCTGGTCGTGATCGCAAACCTGGAGGAGGGCACCCAGGTTCCCGGCGAGCTCGTGGGCGAGGACGCCGTGGGTGTGTACGCGTCGATCGAGGCCGAGACCGCGGAGATGGACCCTGAGGAGGCGCGCGCCCTGCTGGAGGAGTTCGGCGTCGAGGAGCCCGGCCTCGACACGGTGATCCACGCGTCGTACCGCGCGCTCGATCTCATCACGTTCCTCACCACCGGCGAGGACGAGACCCGAGCATGGGAGGTGCGGCGGGGCGCGAGGGCGCCCGAGGCGGCGGGCGTGATCCACACGGACTTCGAGCGCGGGTTCATCCGCGCCGAGGTGATCGGCTACGACGAGCTCGTCGCCCAGGGGTCGATGGAGGCCGCGAAGCACCACGGCAGGATCCGCGTCGAGGGCAAGGACTACGAGGTCGCCGAGGGCGACATCCTGCACGTGCGCTTCTCGGTCTAACCGCGCGCAGGCGGCGATGCGCCGGTGGCCGGGTCGAGGCTGCGCGGTGACCCGTAGGGGCGATCTTCACTAAGCTCGCGCCGATGAGCGACGCGTACCGTATCGGGGAAGCGGCCAAGATGCTCGGCGTCCGCGTCGAGACCCTCCGGCGGTGGGAGCGCGACGGCACGCTGCACGTCGAGCGCACCGAGGGAGGCCAGCGGCTCGTTCCGGCCGGCGAAGTGGCGCGGATCCTCGCCGAGCACCACGGGCAGACGCCGATCGCGGCCGGCAGCGCCCGCAACCGGTTCCCGGGCGTGATCACCGAGGTGAAGCGCGACGGGCTCGCAGCGACCGTCGAGATCCAGGCCGGCCCCCATCGCGTGCTCGCGTTCATCACGCGCGAGGCCGCCGACCAGATGGGGCTCGAGCCCGGCATGGAAGCCGTCGCCACGGTGAAGGCCACGAGCGTCATGGTGAACCTGCCGGAGTCCTGACCAGGTTTAACCGCTCTTTTCGCTAGGTTTGCCTAGGCCTCACGCACGGTGATGAGGTATCGTCGCCCCCATGTCGCCGTCTCTTCAAATCGTCGCATGAGGGCTGCCGTCGACCCCACATCGGCGCCCCCACGTCCGATCCGCGCCTTCGGGATCGGAGCCGGAGAGGCCGCCGGGGCGATCGCCGATCTCGGGGTGATGGTGCCGCTCGCCACCGCGCTGATCCTCGTGAACGGGCTCGACGCCTCCAGCGTCCTCGTGTGCGCGGGCCTCCTAGTGGTCGGGGCCGGTGTCGCGTTCAAGATCCCGTTCCCGGTGCAGCCGCTGAAAGCGCTCACCGCCGTCGCCGTCGCTCAGCATCTGTCTCCGGATGTGATCCACGCGGCAGGGCTCGAGATCGCCGCCTTCTTGATGCTCCTCTCCTTCCATCACGTGGCCGACGTCGTGGCCCGAGTGTTCACGACGCCGGTGGTGCGCGCCCTGCAGTTCGGTGTAGGGGTGCTCCTCACGATCGCTGCGATGAAGCTCGTGAACGAACCCCCGACCGTGTTCGCGGGTACGCCCGAGGCCCCCTGGCCGTGGGTCTTGATGATCGCCGCCTTCACTGGGGTGGTGTTCGCGTCCCGGACCCGCCACTACTGGCTCGCGATCACGATCGTCGTCGCCGGGGTCGCGGGCACGCTGATCACCGCGGCGCCCGGCTTCTCTGGGCCGACGGTCACCCTGCCGTCCCTTTCCTTCCCTCCGTTCGCGGCGTTCGGTGGGGCGTTCTTCCTGCTCGTCGTTCCGCAGCTTCCGCTCACCTTCGGCAACGCGGTCGTTGCGGTGGACGATCTCTCGCACCGGTATTTCGGCCCGAGCGCCGACCGGGTGACGCCGAGCCGCGTGTGCCTGTCGGCGGGGATCGGGAACGCCGTGAGCGGGATCCTCGGCGGCATGCCGATGTGCCACGGCGCCGGCGGCCTCACCGCCCATGCACGCCTCGGGGCGCGGACCGCCGGCATGAACCTCTTGCTCGGCACGGGACTCATCGGGCTCGGCGTCTTCTTCGCCCCGCAGGTCCCACAGATCCTCGGGTTGCTCCCCGTGTGGGGACTCGCGGCGTTCCTGGCCTTCGCCGGATTGCGCCACGCATGGCTCGTCAGCGACCTCCGCGGCGCGGAGCTCGCGATCGCCGTGACGGCGGGCGCGGTCGGCGCCTGGTTCGGAAACCTGGCGATCACGGCGGCGGTCGCGCTCGTGGCGGTGCATGTGGCGGTCCGCCTCCGGCAGGTGCGGCCGCCCGGTACCCTTGGCGGGTGACGACGACCGCGAAGCGGGATTCCCTCGAGGCCCCAGACCCCGAGGTCCCCCAGAAGCATCGGAATCCCGTTCTCCAGTTCCTCGGCGAACTGCCGGGGCTCGTCCTGATGGCGTTCATCCTGGCGCTGCTCATCAAGACCTTCCTGGTCCAGGCGTTCTTCATCCCGTCGGGATCGATGGAGACCACGCTGATGCCCGGCGATCGGGTGATCGTGGTCAAGGTTCCCTACTACTTCCACGACCCCCAGCGCGGCGACGTGATCGTGTTCGAGGACCCCGACCCCTCGAAGCTTCCCGACCGAGGCCTGGTCGGCGGCTTCGTCCATTGGCTCGTGCAAGGCCTGGGCGCGGCGCCGCCCGACAACGAGGACTTCATCAAGCGCGTGATCGGGCTGCCCGGTGAAACCGTGTGGGCCAAGGGCGGAGACGTCTACGTCGACAACGTGCGGATCGACGAGCCGTACCTCGCGCAGAAGACCGACGACTTCCCCAGGACCAAGGTTCCCGACGGGACGCTCTTCGTGATGGGTGACAATCGCGGGAACTCGCTCGACTCTCGGTTCGGACTTGGGTTCGTTCCGCTGAGCCAGGTGATCGGGAAGGCGGACCTGGTGATCTGGCCACCCGGCCGTGCCGGCGGGCTGAACTAGCGGTTCGCGGACCCTCCGGCGCGCCCCTGTGCTCGGGGTCCCACCGGCTCTTCGCCGGGCACGAAGAGTCGCGCGAACGACCAGGTAATCGCCGCGATGCCGAAGGCCGCGAGCCACACGATCAGCGACGGTGGGTCCAGCGCGAAGAATGTCCTCGTCACCTGTAGATTCAGCACGAGCAGGAACAATCCGGCCATCGTCCAGATCAGCGCGAGCCGCGCACGCGTGAGCGGCGCAGCGAGGATCGAGAGCACCAGCAACCCGATCCAGATCAACACCATCACGGCCGTGGTCTGCGCCCCTTCGAGCGACACGCCGGGCTCCACGCGAGCGAGCGAGTACGAGAGGAAGCTCGCGGTCGCCGCAAGTGCACCGGCAGGGATCGCGAATCGCAGGATGCGCGGCACGAATCCGGGGCGGAACAGGTCGGTGTTCGGGGCGAGCGCCAGGAAGAACGACGGGATCCCGATCGTCAGGGCGCCGATCAGCGTCAGATGACGCGGCAGAAACGGGAACACGAAGCCCACCACGCCGGTCGCGAGCGAGATCAACATCGCGTAGACGGTCTTCGTCAGGTAGAGACCCGACGTGCGCTCGATGTTGCCCAACACCCTCCGGCCCTCGGCCACGACGGAGGGCAGCGCATCGAAGTTCGAGTCCAGCAGCACGAGCTGGGCCACCGCGCGGGTGGCGTCGGACCCCGAGCCCATCGCGATGCCGATGTCGGCGTCCTTCAGCGCCAGGGCGTCGTTCACGCCGTCGCCCGTCATCGCGACGGTGTGCCCGCGAGCCTGCAGCGCCTTCACCATGGCGCGCTTCTGCTGGGGCGTGACGCGGCCGAACACCGAGCGGGCTTCCATCACCTCGGCGAGCTTGCCGTCGTCTCCGGGGAGGTCGCGAGCGTCGATCGGCTCGTCGGCGCCGGCGAGACCGAGCATCGAGGCGATCGCGCTCACCGTGCGCGGATCGTCGCCGGAGATCACCTTCACGGTCACGCCCTGCTCAGCGAAGTAGCGAAGCGTGTCGGCGGCATCGGGCCGCGGGGCATCGCCGAGCACGACGAGTGCGACCGGCGACAGCGCCCCCGGGAGCCGCTCGGCGTCGAGCGCGTTGGCGTGGGCGAGCAGGACGACGCGGTGTCCCTGATCGGCCTCGGCGTCGACGTCCGCGAGCACAGCGTCGTCGCGGGTGCCCCCGGCGAGCAGCACGTCGGGCGCGCCGAGCAGCCAGGCGCCCTTTCCATCGAACTCGATCCCGCTCCACTTGCGCCCCGACGAGAACTGCACCGACGCGACCGCACGCCACTCCTCGGGCTGATCGGGGTAGCGCTTCCCGATCGCCTGCATCGTGGCGTTCGGCGACGCATCGTGCGCGGCAAGGGCGGCGATCGCGCGCTCGGCCACCTCGAGGGTTCCGCTTCCGACCGGATCGAGCCGGTCGACCGAGAGCTTGCCTTCGGTCAGGGTGCCGGTCTTGTCCACGCAGAGCACATCCACGCGGGCGAGCCCTTCGACCGCCTGCAGCTCCTGCACCAAGACCCGTTGCCGTGCGAGCCGCATCGCGGCCAGGGCGAACGCGAGCGACGTCAAGAGCACGAGTCCCTCAGGCACCATCGCCACGGTTCCAGCCACCGCACCGGACACCGCCCGACGCCAGGCATCGTGTGTTCGCAGCTGGCTGAAGAACAGCAGCGTTGCCGTCGGCACGATCGCGAACGTGACATAGGTGAGGATCGTGTCGATGCCCGACCGCAGCTCGGATCGCGTGACCGTGAACCTGCGCGCGTCCTCGGCGATCCGGGCGGCATACGCCTCGCGCCCGACAGTCACGGCACGGTAGCGACCGATCCCCGCGGACGCGAACGATCCGGAGCGGACCTCGTCGCCGGCTCGCTTGACGACCGGTTCGGCCTCGCCGGTCAGGAGCGACTCGTCGATCTCGAGCCCCTCGGTGGTCAGCACCTCCCCGTCCACGACGATCTGCGCGCCGGCGGGTGCCTCCAGCACATCGTCCTGGACGACGTCGCCCACCGCGACCTCGCGTACCTCGCCGTCTCGGACTACCTGCGCCCGGGGAGCCGTCAGCAGCGTCAGACGATCGAGGGTTCCTTTCGCGCGGAGCTCTTGGACGATCCCGATCAGCGCGTTCGCGAACAGCACGAACCCGAAGAGCGCGTCTTGCGCCGGTCCGACCACGACGATGACCGCGAGCATCGCGCCGAGGATCGCGTTGAATCGCGTGAACACGTTGGCCCGCACGATCTGGGCGACCGTTCGGGTGGGTGCGGAAGGCACGTCGTTCGTGCGGCCGTCGGCAACGCGGGCGGCCACTTCGCCCGAGGACAGGCCACGGTCGGCTTCGACCTCTGGAGCGAGGGTGTTCGGCGGCATCCCTCGCAGCCTAGCGGCGCTACCCTGGACCGATGCGCACGTTCCTGATCGTCGTGGGGATCACGTTCGTCGTTTGGGCGGCGGTTATCGGCCTCCTCTACGTCCTCGGCCGGCGGATGACGGCAGCCAAACTCGCGCGCGCGATCCCCGATGTGCTCGCGCTGTTCCGGAGGCTGATGCGCGATCCCGCCACCCCCTTCGGGTCGAAGCTCCTCGTCGGGCTCGCCTTCCTCTACCTCGTGAACCCGATCGACCTGATCCCCGAGTTCATCCCCGTGATCGGGCCGTTCGACGACGTGATCGTGACTGCGCTCGTCCTCCGCCACCTCGTGAAGCACGCCGGGCGCGACGCCGTCACCCGCCATTGGCGCGGGGATCCGGCGACGCTCGCAACCATCTTCCGCCTCGCGGGTCTGGGAGCCGGAGCGGCGTGAACGGTCGGTGGCTCAAGCCTGCGCCGATGCGCGACTTCGAGGTCGAGGATCGCAAGAGCACCTGGCTCGAGCTGTTCTTCGACCTGTGCTTCGTCGCGGCGGTGACCGCCCTCGCCGACGGTCTCCGCTCCGACCCTACGCTCGCCGGGCTGTGGCATTTCTGTCTGCTGTTCGTCCCGGTGTGGTGGGCGTGGATGGAGTTCACGTGGTTCGCCACCGCGTGGGACAACGACGATCTGTTCCACCGGCTGTCGCTGCTTTTCGCGATGCTGCTGGTCATCGTGCTCGCGTCCGGGATCCGGGATGTCGTATCGGGCGGGAGCGACGTGGCGTTCGTGCTCGCGTATGCCGCCATGCAGGTGCTCTTGGTCGTGATGTTCCTTCGCGTGCTTCCCCATGCCGGCGACGCCCGGGGGCTCGCCAAGAACTATCTGATCGGCGACGCGATCGGCGGCGCGTTGATGCTTGCCTCCCTCGCCGTGGACGCCTCGGCCCGGCACTGGATCTGGGCACTCGCGCTGCTCGTCCTCATGGTGGCCCCGGTGTTCGCCGTGCGCGCGTACGACGGTCAGCCGTTCGACGCCAGACACATCCCCGAGCGCTACGGTCTGTTCGCGATCATCGTGCTCGGTGAGGGCGTCGTCGCGGTGACGACGGGACTGAGTAGCGCGACGTTGGACGGGGGCTCGGTGGCATCAGCGCTCCTCGGTTTCGGGATCGCCGCCGCGATCTGGTGGGCCTACTTCGAGACCGTGTCGTCATCGGCCCTGTCGCGCGAGCGCGTGGTGGCGTCGTTCCTCTGGGGGTACGGCCACCTGTTCGCGTACTCGGGGATCGCGGCGTCTGCGGTCGGTGTCCAGCTCGCGATCGAGGCGGGCGCACACGGGGATCACGGCCTTTCGCTGGCGACCCGACTGATGCTGTGCGCCGGGCCGGGCTTTGTGCTCTTCGCGCTGGCCGTGATCCACAAGGCGAACATCCAGGCATGGGACGCCGTCATGAGCCAGCGGCTGATCGCGATCGCGCTTCTCCTGGCCACCGTCGGCCTCGGGCGGGGAATGCCGCCGGCCGCGCTCACAGGCGTGGTCTTCGTGGTCTTGGCTGTGACCGTCACGCTCGACGTGCGGCGCGCGGGTGGGGAGGGCCTGGCTGCCGAGCAGGGGCCAGACACCGCCGAACTCTCGACCCCCTAGCGCAGCCCGCGCTCCTTCGCCCACGCGTCGAGCAGGGCAAGCGCCTCGGCCTCCTCGATCGGGCCGCGCTCGATGCGGTCCTCCATCAAGAACGCGAGCGCCTCGCCGATCTGGGGTCCCGGAGGAAGCCCGAGATGCTCCATCACCTGCCGGCCGTCGAGCGGGGGCCGCATCGCGTCGAGGTTCTCCTGCTCGGCGAGACGGGCGATGCGCTCTTCGAGGTCGTCCTGCAGCCGGGCGAACGCTTCCGCGCGTCGCTCGTTGCGTGTCGTGACGTCGGCGCGCGTAAGCAGGTTCAGCTTGTCAAGGAGCGGCCCCGCGTCGCGGACATACCGACGCACCGCCGAGTCGCTCCACCCCTCGCCGTACCCATGGAACCGCAGGTGCATCTCGACGAGCCTGCGCACATCGTCGATCACCGCGTTCGGGAACCGGAGCTCGCGCAGACGAGACTCCGCCATCCGTGCGCCCACGACCTCGTGATGGTGGAACGTCACACCGCCCGGCGTGATCTCTCGGGTCTTCGGCTTGCCGATGTCGTGCAGGAGCGCCGCGAGCCGGAGCGTGCCCGTCGGATCGGGCTCGCAGCGCTCGACCACGGCGTACGTATGGCGGAGGACGTCCTTGTGGCGGTGGACCGGGTCCTGCTCGAGGCTGAGCGCCGAGAGCTCGGGGACGAACTCGTCGGAAAGTCCCGTCGAGACCAAGAGGTCGAGACCCGCCGAGGGGTTCGCGCCGTTCAGGAGCTTCACGAGCTCGTCGGCGATCCGCTCGGCGCTCACGATCGACAGACGCTCTCGCATCCGCGCGAGGGCCTCGACCACGCGAGGCGCCGGGATCACCTCGAGCTGCGACACGAAGCGAGCCGCACGGAGCATCCGCAGCGGGTCGTCGGAGAACGACACCTCGGGCTCGAGCGGCGTGTCGAGCGTCTTCGTGGCCAGGTGTCGCACGCCGCCGAACGGATCCACGAACGCGCCGCCCGGCACCCGAACCGCCATCGCGTTGATCGTGAAATCCCGTCGCGACAGGTCCGACTCGACGTCTTTCGCGAACGTCACGGCCGGCTTGCGGTGGGCCTCGTCGTAGGCGTCCGTCCGGAACGTGGTCACCTCAAGCGTGCGACCGAACCTGCGCGCCCCCACGGTTCCGAACTTGACCCCCACGAGGTAGACGCCGTCGGCCCACCCGCGCATCACCCGGGTGGTCTCGTGCGGAGCCGCGTCGGTGCAGAAGTCCAGATCGGCCTCGTCGAGTCGGACCCGGCCCATCACGAGGTCGCGCACGGAACCCCCGACGAGATAAAGCTGGTGGCCGGCGGCCTCGAACAGGGCTCCCAGCTCGTCCGCGAGCGGGTCGACCTCGATCGTGGCGCCCCCCGGCTGCGGCGTGGGCTCGGTCATGACGGCACGAGGATACCCCCCGTCCTGTGCCGCCGAGGGCGCCCGCCGCCCAAAGGGGGGCCGCTCGTTCCATCGTCGGGTACGTTCGAGACGTGCCTACCTGGCTCGGGTTCATCTGGACGCTCCCGAACACGATGATCGGGCTCGTCGTCGGGCTCCTCACGTTCCAACGACCACGCTTGTCCGACGGGGCGCTGATCTTCGATCGGGCGCCCAGAGGCCTGACGGCATTGATGCCTCGAGCGAACCGTGCGGCGATGACGATCGGCTTCGTGATCGTCGCGGCCCACCCGCTGACCGGCACGCTGCTCGCGCACGAGCGGCATCACATCCGTCAGTACTGCGCCTGGGGACCTCTGTTCATTCCGGTGTACCTGGCACTCGCGCTCCCCTACGGCTATCGGCGACATCCGATGGAGCTGAGTGCGCAGCGCGCCTCGGGCGAAGCACCGGCAGATCGCCCTTCCAACTAGAAGGGAAGCCCGGCGGTCTCGTCGGCCGAAAGCGCCGAGCCGCGATCGAGCACCCCACGCAGCTGCAGGTCGAAGTCATGCGGATTCGTCGCGGTGCGACGAGCCTCGGCCTCTTCGACGAGCCCTTCCCGCACCAGCTGTACGAGCGACTGATCGAAGGTCTGCATCCCGTAGAACTCGCCGTCGGCGATCACCTCGACGATCGAATCCGTCTTGTCTGGATCGACGATCCGGTCGAAGACCCGGCCCGTGTTCACGAGCACCTCGATGGCAGGAACTCGACCCTTCCCATCGGCACGGGTCACGAGCCGCTGCGACACGATGCCCCGGAGCGAGCCCGCGAACGAGGTACGAACCTCTTTCTGCTGCTGCGGGGGGAACAGGTCGAGCATGCGGTTGATCGTCTCCATGCAGTCGATCGTGTGCAAGGTCGAGATGACGAGATGGCCGGTCTCGGCCGCCTGGATCGCGGAAAGCGCCGATTCGGCGTCGCGGATCTCTCCGATGAAGATCACATCGGGGTCCTGGCGGATCACGTGGCGGAGCGCCGCGCCGTACGAATCGGTGTCGATGCCGATCTCACGCTGCTGCACGATCGAGCGGATGTCGTCGTGCATCACCTCGATCGGGTCCTCGATCGTAACGATGTGGGCCCGGCGGGTCCGGTTGATATGGCCGATCATCGAGGCAATCGTCGTGGTCTTGCCGGTGCCGGTCGGGCCCGTGATCAGCACGAGCCCCCGGGGAGACTCGGCCAACGACCGCATCACGGTGGGCAGCCGGAGTTCTTCAAACGTGGGCACTTCGGAGCGCACGCGACGCACCGCCAGCCCGATGACCGCCCGCTGGCGGAACACGTTGACGCGGAACCGGCCCACGCCCGCCAGGGTGTAGCCCAGGTCCGCCTCGCTCGACGCCTCGAACTCGCGCCTCTTGTGCTCGGACATCAGAGCGATCGCGAAGGCCTCGGTATCGGAGGCGGTCAGCGCGTCGAACGGAGCGGGATCGAGCGCTCCGTCCACCCGGATGAACGGAACGTTCCCCACCTTGAGGTGAAGGTCGCTCGCACCTCGCTCGACGGCGTACCTCAGGAGTTCGTTGATATCCATGCCGACGTCGTCGCTCCTCACGCTCGAGCCGATGGGGCGGCCGTCCGTTGGCCGCATGCCGAAGACATCGGCCGTGGTCCCGGCTCACCTGAGCCCACGGCCTACAATCGCCCGCGATGGGTGCGCCAGACGGCAACGAGACGGGGACCGGCGGATCGGGTCGGCGGCGCAGACGGCGACGACGACGGCCGGGGGCAACCACCGACCCCTCGCCGGCCTCGACCCAGGCGGCACCCACCGGCGGCACGAAGTCGTCTCGCGTTGCCGAGCCGCCCGTCGCCAAGGGAGTGGCCACGATTTCCGGCGCCGGAGGCGCCGCCAAGCCGAAGACCACCAAGAAGCGCCGCAAGAAGAAGCCCGCGTCCAAGACTTCCGGGAAGCAACCGGGCAAGGCCTCCCTCAAGACCGCGGGTAAAGGCCCCGTCGTCAAGGAGATCTCCGCCGGTGGCGTCGTCTATCGGCGCATCGACGACGGCATCGAGGTGGTCCTGGCGTCGCGGCGGACCCGTAGAGGCGAGCTCGCTTGGGGACTGGCCAAAGGCGGGATCGAACCGGGAGAGAGCCACGAGGAGGCCGCCGTCCGCGAGGTCCATGAGGAGACCGGGCTCACCGCCGTGATCGAAGCCTCCTTGGGCGAGACCAAGTACTTCTACGTCTGGGGAGACGCGCGGATCCGTAAGACCGTCCATTTCTTCTTGATGCGGCACACCGGAGGAGATCCGGCCGATCACGACGACGAGATGGAAGAGGTCCGCTGGTTCCCGCTCGAACGGGCGATGAAGCGGGCGGCCTACCGCGGCGAACGCGACGTGATCATCCGAGCCGCCGAGCTCTTGAGATGACCGACGTACTGGTCGCAGCGCTGATCGGGCTCGTATCGGGGGCCCTCTCGGGCCTGTTCGGGGTCGGCGGCGGCATCGTGATGACGCCGGGCATCCAGGTGCTGCTCGGCGCCGCTCCGATCGTCGCACTGGCCACCCCCTTGCCCGCGATCTTGCCCACCGCGATCGCTGGCGCCCTCACGTATCGCAACGCCGGGGAGATCGACGAGCAGGCGGCGCTGTGGATGGCGGTGCCCGGGATCGCTGCGGCCGTCGTCGGGGCGGCCCTCACGAGGTTCATCGACACCCATCTGCTCTTGGTCTCGACGGCCGTGCTGCTGGCCTATCAGGCGGTCGGGATCCTTCGAACCCGGCGAGCCGGGGCCGCGACGTCGGCGCGCGAGGCCACGACCGGCGCGTACGTCGGCATCGGAATCGCGGCCGGGTTCATCAGCGGCCTCCTCGGGATCGGCGGCGGATTGATCATGGTGCCGTTGCTCGCCGGCTGGCTCGGCATGCCGCTCAAGCGATCACTCGGGACCTCGCTGCTCGCGATCGTCGTTCTCGTGATCCCCGGCACGATCGTCCACGGCTGGCTCGGCCATATCGACTGGTGGATCTTCCTGGGGATCACCCTGGGCGCCGTGCCCGGGGCCTTGGTCGGCGCGCGGCTCGCGCTAGGAACCCAGGAACGGCTGCTGCGCCTCGCGGTCGGCTCGTTCCTGTTGGTCGTTGCCGTCGCGTACGGCCTGAAGGAAGCGCTCGCCCTCGTCCGGGGCTGAGGGCCGACCGCTACGATGGGCCGGGCATGACCACCCAACGCGTGTCCCGCGCGCTCTTCTCGCTGTGCCTCGCGGCGTTGCCGTGCCTGAGCCGCGTGCCGGTCGCCCGAGCGCAGGATCAGACGGACGTCACCCTTCGGCTCGTCGCGCAGACGGCCTGGACCACGCTGAAGGACCCCGTGCTCTCCGTGACCGTCGAGGCGAGCAACGACGGTGCGGCTTCCATCGACGATCTCTCATTCGGCGTCACGATCGGCCAGCCGATCCGTTCCCGGACCTTGTATGGATCCTCGCTGGTCGATGGGCCTGGCGACTCTCCCGTCTTCACTCAGACCTTCGCCCGCAAAGACTCGCTGACTCCCGGCGAACCGCGCAGCTTCTCCGAGGACATCGACCTGTCTTCGATCGGCGGGGTGAGCGCCGTCGACTCCCTGGTCTACCCGTTCCGGATCGACCTGCGGAGCGGTGGGGTTCCAGTGGCCGCGATCAACTCAGCCGCGATCCATCTCGTGCGCCCGCCCGAGCAGCCGCTGCGACTCTCGTGGTGGGCCGAGTTCTCCGCGGGGGCGACCTTCGATCCGGACGGCCGGCTCGCCGACCGGGGATTCGAAGCCTCCATCGCCGATGGGGGCGCCCTCTCGTCGCAGCTCGACGCGCTCGTCCGGATCGCCGACGACGCCGAACGCCAGGCGGCGTTCGATCTCGTGCTGCAGCCATCCACGTTGGACCAGCTGGCCCGCATGCGCGAGGGGTACGAGCGCACCGACGGCAGCCAGGTCAACCCCGCCGATCCCCCGGCCCAGGATGCCGACCGCATGCTCCGTCGGCTTGCACGCCTCGCGAGCGATCCCCAGGTGGAGCCGTCGGCGATGCCGTTCTCGGCGCCGCTCCTGCCTTCCCTGCTCGCGACGACCCTCGCGCCCGACCTGACCACACAGCTCGCGCTCGGCCGCCGCACGGTCGCCCTCACGCTGGATCATCCGCCCGTCCGCGAGGTGATCAGACCCCCCCAAGGCGCCCTGGACGGCGCCACGATCGCCCTCCTATCCTCGCGTGGAATCCTGACGGTCCTCGGCGATGCCGACACCGTGGAGCGGCCGGAACAGGAGAACGCATACGCGCCGCTGTCCACGGTGGGAGTTCCGGTGACCGGGGGGGGCGAGGTCTCGATCGTGCTCCCCGACCCGGACCTGACGGGGCTGCTTGCCGATCCGGCGATCGATCAGGACCCGATCCTCGCGGCCCAGGTCGTCCTGGGCGAGCTCGCCACGATCTGGCGGGAATCGCCGGTACCCGTGCCTCCCACGGTGCGGGGGGTCTCGCTCGCCCTCCCCGCGAGCCTCCCGTCGGGCATCTGGGGTCCGATCACGCGCCGCCTCGCCGAGGCTCCGTTCCTGCGAGGCGTGACCGCCCGCCAACTCGTGCGACAGGTGTATCCGGTTGGCGACGCCACGGCGCTCGCCCCGGCACCCGCGGTGGTGTTCCCGCGTACCTATGCCGACGCGATCCGGGATGCTCGACGCCGAATCGACGGATTCGAGGCGATGCTCCTCGACGCGTCCCCGGTACCCGACCGGCTGCGTCGTGCCTTGCTCATGGCGGAGTCCGGTGAGTTCTTGGCGGATCCGTCGGCGGGCTCCCGTTGGATCGCATCGGTCGACGCCGTCACGGGCGCCCTGTTCGAGCATGCGGCGCCCGACACGAGCCAGGTGTTCACCCTGACGTCGCGCGAGGGCACGATCCCGATCAGGATGGGCGACCCAGGCGGCACCCCGATCACCGTGCAACTCCAGTTCCGGTCCTCGCGGTTCACCTTCCCCGACGGAGACCGCCAGACGATCGAACTCACCGGCTCGAACCAGATCGTGAACCTCCGGGTGCTCGCCACCGGGGCGGGCCCGGGAACGATCGAGGTCATCACCAGGGCGCCCAACAACCTCCCGATCCATCAACAGCAACTCGTGGTGCGCGTCACCGCGGTGAACCGGATCGCGCTGATCGTCACCGCGGCAGCCGCCCTGCTGCTGGCGGGGCTCTGGGCGAGGAGGGTGATCCGACGCCGGACCTGACCCCCCCTGCCGATCCGAGCGACTTCGCGGCCCGAGACGCCGGTTACGTCCGCAACGCGGGCGTGATGACCGTAGGCACGGCCTTGTCGCGCGTGACGGGATTCCTGCGCCTTTCGGCGCAGATCGCCGCGATCGGCGTCACCGGGAGCGCCCTCGCCGACACGTACACGACCGCGAACACCACGCCCAACATCTTGTACGAGCTGGCGCTCGGGGGTGTGCTCACGTCGGTATTCGTGCCCCTGTTCGTGGACCGGATGCAGCAGCACGGCCGCGACGCCTCCTGGGAGGTCGCCGATCGCATCCTGACCCTCACGCTTGTCGTGCTCTCCGCGATCGCCGTCATGGGGATGATCTTCGCCCCGCAGATCATCGGGCTCTACAACTCGATCTCCGACGCACCCGACAAGGCCGCGCAGCTCGCCCTCGGAACATACTTCCTCCGATGGTTCATGCCCCAGATCGTGTTCTACGGCGTGGGAGCGGCCGCAGGGGGGCTCCTGAACGCGAACCGCCGCTTCGCCGCGCCCATGTTCGCACCGGTGTTGAACAACCTCGTCGTGATCGCCACGTTCGGGGTCTACGCATGGGTGTTGCACGGTGGTTCCCCGGCCAGCGTCGACGACATCACCGCGTCGCAGCGACTCGTGCTCTCAGCCGGAACGACCCTGGGCGTGGCCGCCATGACATTCGCCCTGTGGCCATCGCTCCGCTCGGCCGGCTATCGATGGCGCCTCAGGTTCGATTGGGATCACCCCGCGCTCCGCCGGATGGCGCGGCTCGCGGTCTGGGTCGTGGTCTACGTCGCCGCGAACCAGCTCGCCTACCTCGTGATCATCGTTCTCAACCGCCGGGTTCAGGGCGGGATCACCGCCTATGCGGCCGCGTTCATCGTGTTCTCGCTTCCCCATGCGATCTTCGCGGTCTCGATCTTCACCGCCCTGCTTCCGGCGATGTCGGCCGCCTGGTCCGACCGGCGGATCGACGACGTGCGGACCCTGTTCTCGCGAGGCGTACGCGACACGTCGGTCATCATCGTGCCTGCCGCCTTCGGATTCATCGCGATCGCGTTGCCGCTCACCCGGCTGCTGTTCCAGCACGGCGCGTCGAACTCGCGCGATGCGGCCCTGATCGCCGACACCCTACGGGCCTTCGCGGTCGGGCTGCCGTTCTTCTCGGTCTTCCAGCTGCTCACGCGCACCTTCTACGCGATGCAAGACACCCGAACGCCCGCGCTCGTGAACATCGGTGCCGCCGTCGTGAACGTGGGCGCGGACCTCTTCTTCTTCTTCGTGCTCGACCTCGGGATCCCGGGGCTCGCGTTGGGGCACGCCGCCTCGTACGTGATCGGGACCGGGGTATTGCTGCTGCTCGCCCGCCGGCGGATCCACGCACTCGACGGCGCCCGGATCGGCATGACCCTGGCGAAAGTGCTGCCGTTATCCTCGGCCGCCGGCCTCGCAGCATGGGCGATCACGTACGTCTTCCCCGCGGGGGAGTCGGGCGTGCGTGTGCTTGTGGAGGTCGCCGTCGCCGTCTCGGCCGCGTTGCTTGTCTTCCTCGGCGGGGCGCTTATCGTCGGTCTCCGAGAGGTCGAAGAGGTCAAGAGCGCGATGCTCAGCCGGTTCCGCGGCTGAGGGAGGCCTGATGCAGACACGTCTTCGAGGCGAGACCGGGATGATGGGCAAGCTCGTGATCGTGTGGTTGCTACTGCTCGCTCTCACGTGCGTCGCGGCCGTCGACACGCTCTCGATCATGTTCACGACGTTCCACGTCGCCGACGCGGCCGCCAGAGCCGCGAGCTCTGGCGTCGACGCCTACGCGCGGACCGGGAGTGCCCCGAGCGCGTGCGAGGAAGCCGCCACCGCGATCCGGGCCGAGGACGACACGATCAAGATCCCCAAGAAGGGGTTCTGCACCGTCGATCCTCAGACGGGGCGGGTCACGATCACCGTGAAGAAGACGGCACACACGTTCCTTGCGGGCCATCTCAGCTTCACCAAGCACTATGCGCAGGTGGTCCACACCGAAACCGCCGGCCCCTCATCCGTGTAGCGTCGCTGCCGTGAGCGGGCCCGACGACCTCCTGCTGCGCCGGGCCCGCGGGGGCGACACGACGGCCTTCGGCGCGCTCGTCCAGTTGCATCAGACGCGGATCTACGCGGTGTGTCTGCGGATCTTGGCTGACCCCGAAGACGCGCGCGACGCAGCCCAGGACGCCTTCATGACGGCCTTCCGCAAGCTCGAGCAGTTCCGCGGCGATGCCGCGTTCGGTACGTGGCTCCATCGGATCGCCGTGAACGCCTGCTACGACTCGCTACGGCGCGCGAAGCGGCAACCGATGCTCCACGTCCGGGCCGACCCGGCCGACGAGCGCGTGCTCGACGACGGGCCGCCCACACCCGACCCCGCCGACGAGATCGCGGGCACGATCGACGTGGCGCGCGCCCTCGCCCTGATCCCGGAGGACTTCCGGGTGGTATTGGTGCTCGCGGACATCGAGGACCTTCCCTACGAGGAGATCGCGCGCGTCCTCGAGGTGCCTATCGGTACGGTCAAGTCTCGGGTCCATCGAGGCCGGGTTGCCTTGGCCCGCGCACTCGCGGAACCTGGGGCTGTGCCGGAAGCGTCGGAGGAACGATGACGCACCCCGAAGAGCTCCTCGCCGACTATGTCGACGGCACGCTGTCCGGATCGCTTCGGACCTCGGTCGACGCCCACCTCCAGACCTGCCCTCGCTGCCGGGCCGAGGTCGAGCTCGCCGACGCAGGACGTCTCGCGCTTGCCCGCCTCCCCGACCCGAGGTCGCCCGATCTCGCTGGGCGGGTGATCGCCGTGATGAGAACGGGCGTGCGAGGCTCGGCGCCACCGGCCGCTCCCCCCTGGTTCCGCTACGGGGGGGTCGCTGCGGCCGCGGTCATCGTGCTCCTGATCGCGGTCGTGCTCCCCAAGGTGGGAACCGATGGTGCTTCCGATCGCGCCGCGAGCTCGGCCGACGCCACGCAGCCGACGGTGGCCGGCACAGAGACCCTCGCGGCCCTCGGCCTCGAGTTGCAGAAGATCGACTACGACGAGGTGGCCATCCAGACCCTGGCGAGTGGCTACGCGCGATCGACCGCCTCGAGCGCCTCCGGCGCCATCGCGACGTCGGGACCGTTAGGCACGCCTGCCCAGACCGCCCGGGCGCAGGGCTGCGTGGCGAGCGCGTTCCCCGGGTTCCCCGGCTCACCGATCAGATTGCTCGCCGCCAGGTTCCGGGGAACCCCCGCCTATCTGGCCGTGGTCCTGGAAGGCCCCGGGCCGGGCCAGTCCGCCGACACCGTCACGGTGTGGGTCGTCGATCGCGCGACGTGCGACGCGTTGAGCTTCACCACCACCCGCATCTGAGGCGGACGCGTCCCGCTTTGGGAATATGGGGACGTTGAAGCTGTCGGGAGGTTCGGATGAGCGACGTGCGTGACGTGATCATCATCGGGTCGGGGCCCGCCGGGTACACCGCGGCGCTCTACGCGGCGCGCTCGAACCTCAGCCCGCTCGTGCTCAAGGGACTGGAGGCGGGCGGTCAGCTGATGCTGACCACCGATGTCGAGAACTATCCGGGCTTCGGCGACGGCATCATGGGCCCCGAGCTGATGGAGCAGATGGAGAAGCAGGCGTCACGGTTCGGAGCCGAGATCCTGCCCGTCCACGTGACCCGTGTCGATCTTTCGGGGCGGCCGTTCGGCGTATGGGCCGGTGATCAGGAATGGCGGGCGCGAACCTTGATCGTGGCGACCGGCGCGAGCGCGAAGTGGCTCGATGTGCCCGGCGAGGAGAAGCTTCGTGGCCGAGGCGTCAGCGCCTGTGCGACATGCGACGGATTCTTCTTCCGGGATCGCGAGCTGGTGGTCGTCGGTGGGGGCGACACCGCGATGGAAGAGGCGACCTTCCTCACGAAGTTCGCGAGCAAAGTGACGATCGTGCATCGGCGCGACGAGTTCCGCGCATCGCCGATCATGGCCCAGCGCGCGCTCGCCAACCCCAAGATCGAAGTGATCTGGCACTCCGTGGTCGAAGAGATCCTCGGCGAAGACGCCGTCACCGGGGTCCTGCTCCGCGACCTGAAGACCGACGAACGGACCCAGTTCCGCACCGACGGGGTCTTCATGGGGATCGGACACACGCCCAACACCTCTCTGTTCGAAGGTCAGCTCGAGCTTGCCGACGGCTACGTGAACGTCGCCGAACCGCGCACGGCCACCTCGGTGCCGGGGGTATTCGCCGCCGGTGACGTCACGGACACGATCTATCGCCAGGCCGTGACCGCCGCAGGACAAGGTTGCAAAGCCGCGATCGATGCCGAGCACCTGCTCGAGGTCGAAGCGCACGACTGAGCAGGGAATCCCGGGCGGCGTCGGCGCGTTCTGAGAATCTAGACGGGCGGCCGAGGGCTGCCGACCCCACCCCACGAATGAGGAGCGATACGACATGGCGAACATCGGCGACGTGACCGACCAGGAATTCAAGACAACCGTGCTGGACTCGGAGACCCCGGTGCTCGTCGATTTCTGGGCCGAATGGTGCGTCCCCTGCCACATGGTCTCTCCCGTCGTGGAGGAGATCGGCGCGGAAAAGGGCGAGGCGCTCAAGGTCGTCAAGCTCAACATCGACGACAACCCCGACGCCACCCGCCAGTATGGCGTGATGAGCATCCCCTCCCTGATCCTGTTCAAGGGCGGCGAGGAAGTCGCACGGGTCGTCGGAGCCCGCCCGAAGGATGCGATCATGCGCGACCTCGAGCCGCACCTCGGCTGAGCCGACCCGACGGTTGCCGCTCCGCGCGCACGGGGCGCAGACTCGGAACGTGCGCATCTTCCGCCTCGGAGACGAGGGCAACGAGGTCCTCGACATCCAGCGACGTTTGCTCGACCTCGGGGCGGTCCTGGACCCCGCTGAGCTCGGCGGCAGGTTCGGCGTATCCACGGATCGCGCCGTTCGAGCCTTCCAGGAGGCCCGGACCCTTCGCGTCGACGGCTTGGTCGGTCCCGACACCTGGGGACAGCTCGTCGAGGCGGGCTGGCAGCTCGGGGACCGCACGCTCTACCTGCACTCCCCGCTGTTCCGAGGTGACGATGTCCGAGCCCTCCAACGCAAGCTGAACGCCCTGGGCTTCGACGCGGGCAAGGAAGACGGAATGCACGGCCCGCATACCGACCGCGCCGCCAGGGAGTTCCAGCGCAACGTCGCCGACGACGTCGACGGCATCGTGGGACCTGCGATGATCGTTTCGCTGGAGCGGATGCGACCGCGGGAGTCCGCCCCCAGCCGGGCGTTGGTCCGCGAAGAGGAGGAACTGCGAGGCGCCCGCGAGTCGATCGAGGGCCGCGTGATCGCGATCGACGCGGGCAGCGCCGAACGCGATGTGGAACTAGGCCAGATCGCGGGATCGCTCGCGGCGGAGCTCCGCTCTGCGGGCGCGGAGCCGGTTATCCTCCACGGCGAAGAGGGGTCCGCGCCGTCAGATCACGCGCGGGCAGCCAACGATCTCGAGGCGGCCGTGTGTGTCTCGCTGCGGCTCGCAGAGGGGCTGGCCGAGGCCGCGGGTCCCACGTGCTCATACTTCGGCAGCCTCATGACCCACTCACCCGCCGGGATGCTGCTCGCGCAGCTGATCCTGGATGAGCTCGAATCCGTGCTCGGGCGGCGAGGGCGGCTTCAACGACTCACCGGGAGCATCGTGCGGGAGACGCGGATGCCGGCCGTGCAGGTCGAGCCTATCTTCGAGACGAACGGCACCGAGTTGGCATCGCTCGGCGACCCGGCGATCTCGGCGGCGGTCGGCCGTGCGATCGCATCGGGCGTGCGACGGTTCTTCTCGGGCTAGAGGCGGCCGACGTGCGGTCGGCTCAGTGCGGTCG
>JBDTNY010000021.1:0-12685 GCA_039933515.1 Actinomycetota bacterium | reverse complement strand
AAGCAGGTCGTCCAGAAGAAGGTCTTCCCCGGATACCTGCTCGTGAAGATGGACTACGACAACGACTCTTGGTACGTCGTGCGCAACACGCCCGGCGTCACCGGGTTCGTGAGCGCAGGTACCGGAAGCAAGCCCACCCCGCTATCCAAGCGCGAGGTCGAGAAGATCCTCATCGTGAAGAAAGAGGAGGCGAAGCCGGCCGTCCGGCTCGGGTTCGAAGAGGGCGATGTGGTGCGGATCACCTCGGGGCCCTTCGCCGACTTCAACGGCACGATCAGCGAGATCAACGCCGATCAGGGCAAGCTCAAGGTGCTCGTGAACATCTTCGACCGGGAGACGCCGGTCGAGCTCGGCTTCGACCAGGTGTCGAAGGTCTAGGCACCACCCGGCCGGCGTTCGAACCGGCCGGCACAACCGAGAGTGCGGGAGGCCGTCATCGAACGGCCGCTAGGCACCGCAGGAGGTAACACATGGCGCCCAAGAAGAAGAAGGTGCTCGCCCTGGTCAAGCTCCAGATCAAGGCAGGCGTCGCCACGCCCGCTCCGCCCGTGGGGACCGCGCTGGGCCAGCACGGCGTGAACATCATGGATTTCTGCAAGCAGTACAACGAGGCCACGCAGCAGTACGCCGGGCAGGTGATCCCCGTCGAGCTGACGATCTACGAGGACCGCTCGTTCTCGTTCATCACGAAGCAGCCCCCGGCGGCCGAGCTGATCAAGATGGCGGCCGGGATCGAGAAGGGGTCGGGTATCCCCAACCGCGACAAGGTCGCGTCGCTCTCCCAGGCGCAGCTCCGATCGATCGCCGAGCAGAAGATGGCCGACCTCAACGCGAACGACGTCGAGATGGCGATGAACATCATCGCCGGCACGGCCCGCAGCATGGGCGTGGAGGTGGACGCATGACCGCGCACGGCAAGCGGTATCGCGGCGCGCTTCGGCTGTACGAGCACGAGAAGGAGCATCTGCCGGGCGAGGCGTTCAAAGCCCTGAAGGAGCAACCCGACGCGAAGTTCGATGAGACGATCGAGGTCGCGTTCCGCCTGGGGATCGACACGCGAAAGGCCGACCAGTCGCTGCGCGGCACGGTGACGCTGCCGCACGGCACCGGCCGCACGGTGCGCGTTGGCGTCTTCGCGGTGGGCGAGAAGGCACGCGAAGCCACGGAGGCAGGCGCCGACGTGGTAGGCGGGGAGGAACTCGTCGAGCAGGTGATGAAGGGCGAGATCGACTTCGACGCCGCGGTGGCGACGCCCGACATGATGGCCTCGGTCGGCAAGGCCGGCCGGGTGCTCGGGCCGCGCGGGCTCATGCCGAACCCCAAGACGGGGACCGTGACGAACGACATCGCCAAGGCCGTCGGCGACATCAAAGGGGGCAAGGTGGAGTACCGAGCGGACCGCACCGGGAACGTCCATCTGATCGTGGGTAAGAAGTCGTTCGAGGAGCGCCAGCTGATCGAGAACTACCTGGCCGTGGTCGAAGAGATCCTGCGGGCGAAGCCGTCGTCGGCTAAGGGCCGCTACATCAAGTCCCTCGCGATCTCCTCGACGATGGGCCCGAGCGTTCGGATCGACCCGACCCACCCGCGGGAGACCGCCGAGACGAACGCGTAAGGCTCGGCCTTCCTCGGGCGCGTGACCCGCGCCGCGTACACTCGCGCGCGTGGCGAGGCACACCGGGAACGATCGTTCGTGGCATGACCGCCGCCGAGCGCCGCTCCTCCTCGTCGCCGCCTCAGTCGCATTCGGGCTGATCGCGCTCTGGCCCGAGACGCGGGAGGTGTGGTTCCTCAACGACGCCACCGTGCACCGATCGATGGTGCGGTGGGCCGCGGAACGGATCCGCGAGGGCCACCTGCCGTTCGACGGCTGGTATCCGTACCTCTCATTGGGCGCGAGTCGGTTCCACCACTACCAGTCGCTCCCGCACATGACGACCGCGCTGGTGTCCCTGGTCGGAGGAGAGGCCACCTTCAGGTGGTCCCTCTACCTGCTTCTCGCCCTCTGGCCGGTCGCGGTGTACGCGGGCGGGAGGCTCCTGGGGCTCGGCCGTTGGCCCGCCGCAGCTGCCGCACTCATCTCGCCGCTGCTCTCGAGCTCGGCCGGGCTAGGCTACGAGTGGGGGAGCTACGTTTGGCGTGGCTCCGGAGCGTGGGCGCAGCTGTGGGGCATGTGGGCCCTTCCATTCGCGTGGGGGCTGTGCTGGCAGGCGATCGCCAAGGGACGCCGGCTCTGGCTCGCCGCGCTCGTGCTCGCGATCACGATCTGTGTTCACCTGCTGACCGGCTACCTCGCGCTGCTTTCGCTCGCGGTGTTCGTGGTGGCCGCGCCGCGCGACCTTTGGCGGCGGACGCTCCGGGCAGGCGCGGTGGCGGGCGGCGCCCTACTCGCGGCGTCGTGGATGCTGTTCCCGCTCGTCTCTGACGCGGGATGGACCGTCAACGACGAGTTCAGCCGGGGAAGCTTCTACTACGACTCCTTCGGCGCCAAGCGCGTCATGACGTGGCTCGTCACCGGCGATCTGTTCGATGCCCGTCGCCTCCCTGTGCTCAGCGTCGTCTTCGCGGTCGGGCTGGTCGTGGCGGTGACGCAGGCCCGACGCCGAGGATCGCCGCGGGTCGTGATCGGCCTCGGCCTGGTGGCGCTCCTCCTCTTCTTCGGCCGTCCGACCCTGGGTCCCGTCATCGACCTCCTTCCGGGCGGCGGGGATCTGTTCCTGCGCCGGTTCATCAGCGGCGTCCACCTGGCGGGCATCTATCTGATAGGGATCGGCGGGGTGTACCTCGCCCACCTCACCGTTCGGAGCATGTGTCGCCTAACGAAGTCGCCGGTTCCCTCGCTCGCCGCCGTGGCGATCGTGACCGTCTTCGCGGTGGCGCCGGCCTCGTGGGAGCGACTCGCGTTCGAGCACCAGGGTGCGGAGTGGATCGATGAGCAGGCGCGCGCCGAGGCGACCGACGGCGTGGGGTTCACCGCGCTCGTCGAGCGCGCGCAGGGGCTCGGCCCAGGCCGGATCTTTTCCGGGCTCCGAGGCCCGAACGTGGCTCGATACCGGATCGGCCAGGTCCCCGCGTTCGCGGCGCTCCTGGATCTGCAGGTCGACGCGGTCGGATTCACCCGTCCGACCTGGTCGCTGATGTCGCCGACCGAGTATCGGTTCGAGAACGGCAACGCGACCCACCGCGAGCTCTTCGGCGTGCGCTACGTGATCCTGCCCGCCGACCAGCCCCTCCCGAGCGCCGAGCGGATCGCCAGCGCCGGGCGCCACGCGCTTTGGCGCTTCCCCGACGTCACCTACCTGGACGTGGTCGACACGATCGCGCCGATCGCCGCCGACCGGCAGAACCTCGGGTCGCAGATGGCCTCGTACCTCTCGTCGGGGCTCTACGCGCGCCGGTACGTGCCGACGGTCGCCTTCGGGGGACGGGCGGCCGCAACGCCGACGCTCGGTCCCACCGATCTCGAAGGACCGCCCGGCGTCGTGATCGACAGCGCGGCCGAGCCGGCCGATGGCGTATTCGAGGGCATCGTCGACATGGATCGCGCGGGGGTCGTGCTGGTGAAGGCGTCGTACGACCCGCGATTCTCCGCGACCGTGGATGGCGGGGGGGTGGCGCCTCAGATGCTCGCGCCTGGCCTGGTCGGGATCCCCGTCCCGCCGGGCTCGCATCACGTGCGACTCGAGTATCGGGCTTTCCCTGGGTACGGGTGGCTCTTCGCGGTCGGGTTCGCGGCGATCCTCGCGCTGTGGCTCCTCGGGCGGCGGGGGTTCCTCGTCCCGCGGGTCGACGGTCTTCACCGCGACGTACTGCCACCGCGCTAGAACACACACGGTAAGCGAGATACGGAAAAAAAGATGGCCGAGGTGCTTCGTCGCGCATGTCTATGCGTCGATACTCGGCCCATCTGCCGGTGTCGATGCCGGCGCGGTTCGGACGCCATCCGGAAGGAGCAGCTCGTGCACAGGAAGACCCGAAGGTGGGCAACGCCCATGGCGATCATCGCGGTGGTCGCGATGATCGTGGGTGCGACGTTCGCGTCGGCCGCCGTGCAACGCACCAGCAGTGAACGACTGGTGAAGGCCAAGATCAAGGGATGCGTCAACAGGACCACGCGGGCCGTTCGGATCATCCCGATGAGCAAGACGTGCAAGGGGGGTGAGCTGACGGTCGCTTGGAAGCGGCGCGGCAAGCAGGGTCTGACCGGCGCCACGGGGACCGACGGCGCCACCGGCGCGCCCGGCGGCTCGACCGGCTCGACCGGCTCGACCGGCTCGACCGGTGCCGCCGGCGCCACTGGCGTCGCGGGTTCGACCGGGGCGACCGGCATGACCGGCTCGACCGGCTCGACCGGCGCCGTGGGTCCGACCGGCCTGGCGGGTCCGACGGGCGCTCAAGGTGCGACCGGCTCGGCCGGATCGGCCGGCGCCACCGGAGCGATCGGCGCGATCGGTGCGACCGGTATGGCTGGTACCACCGGCGCCCCCGGAGGCAACGGTGCGACCGGAGCCATCGGCGCGACAGGGATGGCAGGACCCACAGGAGCCCCGGGTACCCCCGGTACCGACGGCGCCACCGGCGCGGCCGGCCCCACGGGCAACCAAGGCCCAGTCGGCAACCAGGGCCCAGTCGGCAACCAGGGCCCAGTCGGCAACCAGGGTCCGGTCGGTGACACTGGTCCAAGCGGCGCCGCGAACGTCGATGTGACGATCGTTTCGGCCACCTCACCGAGTAACTCGACCAACAAGACCATCACGGTGACCTGCAGCGGCGGGCGCAAGGTGGTCGGCGGCGGGTTCTCGACGAGCGACACGCAGGTGGGGGCGCAGGCGAGCTACGCGTCCTCCTCCACGACGTGGAAGGTGACCGGCGTCGAGTTCCAGAACACGAACGGCGTCTGGACGGTGACGGCGTACGCGATCTGCGCGCTGTAAGCCACGGACAGCTCGTCCGAGCTCGGAAGAGGCGGCCCTTCGGGGCCGCCTCTTCCATCTCCGGGGTCGTCGGCTCGCGCCGCCTCCGGGTAGCATCGCCGCGATGTCGCCTCGGAGCAGCACCAAGATCCTCGTACTCGTGCTCGCCTCGGTCTTGGTGGCCGCTTGCGGCAAGGACATCGACCCGGATCAGGCGCTCCAAGAAGGCCTCGCACAGCAGCAGGCGGGGAACCTCGACGCGGCGGCCGAGCAGTACCAGCTCGTCCTCGATGTCCGCCCGAGCGACAAGTTCGCCAACTACAACCTCGGCGTCATCGAACAGGCCGACGGTCGCGCCCAACTCGCCGAGGGCTACTACCGCGCGGCGCTTGACACGGATCCGAACTTTGTGTCGGCACTGTTCAATCTCGCGATCCTCCGGACGGGGGTCGGGGCGACCCAGGAAGCGATCGACCTCTATCTCCGCGTGATCGAGCTGCAGCCCGACTACGCCGCCGCGCACTTCAACCTGGGGATCCTCTATCGGGATGCCGGGAAGCCGGGCCTGTCCGGCAAGTACCTCAACGAGGCACTCGCGCTGGACCCCTCCTTGGCCGACCGGCTCACCACCACCCCGGTCGTGCCCGGGACGACTACCTCGAGCGAGCCTCCCATAGCCACGCCCTCGTGACGATTGTCGGTGGCCCGCCGGATCCGTATCCTGGGCGGGCCGCAGACAGCAGGGGCACGTTCGCATAATCCCGACCCGGGTACCTGCCGAGGCTGAGAAACGAAGACGCTTCGCGCTCGACGAGACGCGTCTCCGCTGTCTGCGGGGATGCGTTGTTTCATGTCAGGAGGCGCGATGCCCAAACCGGAGAAGGTCGAACGGGTCGCTGAGCTCAAGCGGCGGATCGAAGGATCCGACGCTTTGCTGCTCACCGAGTACCGCGGTCTCACCGTGTCCGAGATCACGGAGCTCCGCCGGTCCCTCGCCGAGGGCGGCGCGAGCTTCGCGGTCGTGAAGAACACCCTGATGCGCCGGGCTGCCTCGGACGCAGGGATGGCCGAGCTCGAGGACCTGCTCTCGGGCCCTTCGGCCATCACGTTCGTCGAAGGTGACCCGATCGCGGCGGCCAAGTCGGTCGTGAAGGCCACCAAGCAGTTCCCCGCGCTGGTGCTCAAGGGCGCGTTCATGGACGGGAAGCTCCTGTCAGCGGACCAGGCCAAGGCGCTGGCCGATCTCGAGTCCCGCGAGGTCATGCTCAGCAAGATCGCCGGCCTGCTGAAGGGCGAGATGAGCCGGGCGGCCGCGATGTTCCAAGCCGGTCAGTCCAAGTTCCTCTCGCTCCTCGGGGCCTACAAGGACAAGGTCCCCGGGGACCCTGCCGCCTCGCAGGCGGCCGGGCCTGTCGAGGCCGAGGCCGTAGAGCCCGCCGAGGCCGAAGCGGCGCAGCCCGAGGTCGCCGAGCCGACGGAGCACGACGAAACGACCGAGGAACCCGAGACACCCGAGGCCACGCAGGCCGAGGTGGACACGCCCGAGGCAGCAGCCGATGCCGCGGATGACCCGCCCGAGGCCGAGGCCTCGGATGAAGAAGCGAAGGAGTAGCGAGCGATGGCGAAGATGAGCACTGACGACCTGCTGGACCAGTTCAAGGAGATGACCCTCCTGGAGCTGTCCGAGTTCATCAAGCAGTTCGAGGAGACGTTCGACGTGACGGCTGCTTCTGCCGCGCCGGTCATGATGGCCGCGCCCGGCGGCGGAGGCGGCGAGGCCGCCGAGGAGCAGTCCGAGTTCGACGTGGTCTTGACGGCGGCGGGCGACAAGAAGATCCAGGTCATCAAGGAAGTGCGTTCGCTCACGAGTCTGGGTCTGAAGGAGGCCAAGGACCTCGTGGACGGCGCTCCGAAGGCGGTCCTCGAGAAGGTCACCAAGGAAGCCGCGGACGCCGCCAAGGAGCAGCTCGAAGCCTCCGGCGCGACCGTCGAGGTCAAGTAGCGATCTCTAGATCAGCGAACGGAGGCGGGCCGTGGCGGCCCGCCTCTCTCGCGTTCGGGCCGGAGCCGGCGCAGGCGTCGCGTGCTAAGGTCCGACCGCACGGGAGGGTGCGCGGGACGTTCCGATGAGGAGGCTGAACCACATGGTGGGAGAAGACGGCAAGCACTTCGGAAACCGACTCCGCGAGGCGCGTCTGGCAGGCGGCTTGAGCCAGTCAGAACTCGAGGAACTCTCAGGGATCCCGAAGGCGCGACTGTCTCGATACGAGAACGGCCACGTGGAGCCATCGATCCAGACCCTCGCCCGCCTGGCGCGTGCGTTGAACGTCTCTGAAGCGTCCCTCCTGGGCGACCAGCGCGCCCTGCTCGAGGACTTCTTCGCAGTGCTCGCCGAGCGCGGCGTCCAGATCAAGACCAAGGAGCAGGGCACGCGCCTCGCCGCGGCCGTCGCCGACATGGTGCAGGCGCTCGGTGGGATCGAATCGGTCGCGGGGCCCGCCGACGTCACCGAGACGATCGTCGACTGGACCCCCGCCGGCGCCCTCAGCTCACCGATCCAGCTGGTCTGAACCGGATCCGATCCGGCGTACTCTCGCCGCCGCCGTAGGTCGAACGCCATCCCCCATCGCGGGGTACGGTTAGCGCGTTCCGGAGCCGATGTTCCCGGGTATGGCACCCGGCTTCAGCACGATGATCGAGGACCCGGCACGTCTGTGCCGTCATGGCCACGACCGGCCTCGCGTGCTCGGGGTCGCCACACGGCTCCGGGACGACGACCAGTCGCGCCACGTGTTCGACCTGACGGCGGCGCTACGTGAACGGGGGTTCGATACACGGCTGGTGTGGGGCAGCTCCGGCACGGATGCGAGGGCCATCGATCCGCCTCCGTGGATGGCGCACACGTACCTTCCATGGCTCAGCCCAGAGATCCGTCCCGGGGACGACCTCCGAGCCTTGACCGCGATCGCGGGCATCATGCGTCGGTGGAAGCCCGACGTGGTCCACACGCACCTCGCGAAGGCGGGCGCGCTCGGCCGCGTCGTCGCCCAGCGCGTCGGGGTGCCCGTCATCGTCCACACGTTCTCCGAGCGCCTGTGGAGGGAATATCGCTCCGCGATGCGCAACGCGACCTTCGCCCGGATCGAGCGAAAGCTCGCCGGGCGCACCGATGCCCTCATCGCCTCCACACCGTGGCTCCGGGACGAGCTCCTCTCGCTCGGGATCGGGCGCGCCGGCCAGTGGCACGTCGTGCCCGCCGATGCCCATGTGTCCGACCTCGTGGACCTGTACCAGGACCTCCTCACCGATACGAGACCGGTGAGATCCGCGCAGCCCGAGCGCGTGAGCCCTCCGATGCTCCCGCGTCATGTTCCCGCCTGAGACGCTCGCTCGCTCCGTTGCCGAGCCGAGATCCCGAAGGTAGCCTCGCCGAGCGCGGCAGCGCATGGGCGCGGAGGACGTGACGATCGAACCGGACGGCGTACGGATCATCGACCTCGTGTCTCACGAGGACGCGCGCGGTGCTTTCGCCGAGACCTTCCGACGATCGTGGCTTCCTGTCGACGCACCTGCGATGGTGCAGTCCAACCTCTCGCGGAGTCGTGCCGGCGTCGTGCGGGGGATGCACTTCCATCGGCGGCAGGCCGACTACTGGGTGGTCTTGGAGGGCCGGGCGTTCATCGCCCTGTTGGATATCCGCCCCGGCTCACCCACGATCGGCATGCTCGACACGATGACGATCGACCCGGCGCTGGCTCGCCGCGGTATCTACATCCCGCCGGGCGTCGCGCACGGGTTCGCCGCGGTCACCGACACCGCGCTCCTGTACATGGTCGACGCCTACTACACCGGCGATGACGAGCACGGGTTCGCGTGGAACGATCCGACGGTCGGCGTGCCATGGCCCGTCGAACGCCCGCTTATCTCCGATCGGGACGCCGGTGCGCCACCTCTGGAGCGGGTGCGCGCGCAGGCGCCGCCGTACTCTTCGACCGCGCGGTCCGACTCCGACGAGGCGACCGGATCCGCCGCTCAGCCGTAGCGAACGAACAGATCGAGCGGTGCGGTCGGTGTTCCCTCGTACCGCACGACGTCGGCCCCCCGCTCGAACTCCTCGGACGCCTCGAGCACGTTGGTGCCGTCGGGTACGACGATCCGCAGGCGCACGACCCCCGGATAGGCCAGTGGCTGCGGCACGATCCGGAGTCGGTAGGTTCCGATCCCCTCGAGGACGAGGGATGCGGAGGGCCGCCGGTACGAGACGATCAGGCTCATCGCCGAACCGGGATCGGCGCTCAGCTGCGCCTCCAAATAGGCATCGCCGTGGTCGTCCTTGCCCAGCGAGGTCTCCGACGGCGTGCTGGTTTCGCCGACGACGCCGTCGGCCGCCTTGGGGAGCATCAATCGAAGGTCGGCCGTCCACGAGCCGATTCGGTCGGTGCCGAAGGCCCGGCCGAGGAGCGCCGACGCGGGGCCGGTCGGAGCTCGATCCTGGAGTTCGACCGTGGTCTTGATGCGTGCCGTCCCGTCGGTCTCGAGGGTGACGACCTCGGTGGTGGTCCACCGCACGAAGGTGCCGGCGAGGTTCGAGGCCGTCGAAGTTGCCGTCCACGCGATCGGATTCCGGCCGAGCTCGGCGATGCCGGCGGCCCCGAGCCCACGGATCAACACCTGCTCGCGTTTGGTTCTCGAGAACAAGACGAGATGGCGGTCGGCAACCATCCCGGACGCGGCCGCCGCGAATGCTTCCGTGGAGGGGCGTCGCCCGAGAGCGCTCTGGAGCACCGCGGCGTCGAGCGTCGCCTGCTGCGTCTCGCCCGCGGCCCGGTCCGGACCCAGGAACGGCTCGCGTTCGAGCGCGACGACGGCGTCTTCGAAGACGAGCGGATCCTTCGCGCCGACGGGCTGGGCGTCGCCCGTCATCCAGAGCAGTTCCTGGAGCCCCACGCTGTCGGTGAGGATCACGCCGTCGAATCGCCCGAGCCCCGCCTCGGCTGCGCCGGACAGCAGGGCCGCGGCCGCCTCGGGACCTCGCGGTGAGACGGTCGCCGTCCTCATCGGTTCCGGCGCGGGCGTCAGTGGCCCCATCGACATCGTGCCGTCGGTGGCCGATAGCATGCCCACCGCCCCCACATCGCCGCCGGCGGGCGCGGTCTCGCCCAGTCGCTGGACGGCGACGAGGTAGCGACGAGGGCCCTCACCCCCGAGGAAGGTCGGGAGCAGCCGGGCGAGGCGCGCGACGTCGGCGGCCAGGGCCGATCGGCCTTCGAGCGCCGTGACGGCGTCGTCGTAGCCGGTCGCCACAGGGCCCAGCAGCCCGTCGCCGCTCGATGCCTCCAGCGCGTCGAGCGCCGCCCGGAGGCGGTTCGCGACGTCGTCGAGCGACGCAGAGGCCTCACGCACCTTCGCGATGTCGACCCGTCCGAGCGCGGTGGTGGCCGGAAGGAGGATGTCCTTCCACCCGAGGATCTGCGCCGCCTCCACGAGCCGGAGCCCCGCCGCGGCCGAGTCGCGTTCCGCCCGCGCCACCGCCTCGACTCCCTCGACGTTGTCGCCGACGAAGGGGAGAAGGCTGGCCAGGCGCATCGCGGGGTGTCCCGACGCGCTGATCGCCGAGTCGGCGGCCGTCGCGGCGGCCGCGAAGGACTGCCCCGCGACCTCGGGATCCCCGGTCACCACCTCTTCGATGCCGGTGTTGAGCTCCGAGCGGCCCGTCGTGACGCCGCCGAGCATCGCGCGCCCGGACCACAGGCCGTCGAGCGTGAGGAGCAACAGCAGGGTGCCGAGCCCGGCCAGCACCGCGAACGTCATCGCCCGCCGCTGGGAACGACCGAGGGAAGGAGCGGGGCGTCGGGCCCGCGTCGCACTCCATGAATCCGGATCTGGCCGCTTGCGCACGATCCCCGGTTGGGCGTCGTTCTCAGTCACGCCAGCGACCCTATCGCAGGGTCGGGACGGGGGTCGCTTCCCGCGCAACCACGCGGGAGATGGCCTTCGAACGAGCACGTCGATCGAGTTGACCCGAGCCGATCCTCGGCGTACCCTTCCGGCGTTCCCTTCAGGGGGTTCGGGCAGGCGCCGTTGACGGTGCCTGCCTTCGTGCGTACAGTAACGGTTTGCCGTGCCGTCCACCGCGCTTCGCCGTGCGCCGCTCTAGCTTCCCTGGGAGGGATCCTTTTGCCTGACCAGCTCGTCCCTGTTCGCGATCGTGTCAGTTTCGCCAAGCTCGACGAGGTCCTGCCCCTTCCCGACCTCGTGGGCATCCAGCGTGAGTCGTTCGATTGGCTCCTCAATGAGGGGCTCAAAGAGGTCCTCGAGGAAGTCTCCCCGATCGAGGACTTCACCGAGCAGTTCCAGCTCTACTTCGGCAAGCATCAGTTCAGGCAGGTCAAGGCCACCGAAGAGGAGTGCCGCGACCGCGACATCACATATAGCCAGCCGCTCTTCGTCGAAGCCACCTTCGTCAACAAGGTGACCGGCGAGATCAAGGAGCAGGAAGTCTTCATGGGGGACTTCCCGATCATGACCGAGCGAGGCACCTTCATCATCAACGGCACCGAGCGGGTCGTGGTGTCCCAGCTCGTGCGGTCGCCCGGTGTCTACTTCTCGCGAGAGCTCGACAAGACCACCGACAAAGAGGTCTACATCGCAAAGATCATCCCCAGCCGTGGCGCCTGGCTGGAGTTCGACGTGGATAAGAAGGACACGGTCGGTGTGCGCATCGACCGCAAGCGCCGTCAGCTCGTCACGGTGCTGCTGAAGGCGCTCGGCTGGTCCGCCGATGAGATCCTCACCCTCTTCGGCAACGCGCAGTCGATCCAGAACACCCTGGAGAAGGACCACGTCGAGACGCAGGAAGAGGCGCTCGAGGACATCTATCGCAAGCTCCGTCCGGGTGAGCCGCCCACGGCTGAGAGCGCGAAGACTCTCCTGGAGAACCTGTTCTTCAACCCCAAGCGGTACGACGTGGCCAAGGTCGGCCGCCACAAGGTCGACAAGAAGCTGAGCGCCGCCGAGGGTCCCCTGCTCAAGCAACTGCGCGCCCATCACAAGGCGCTCGGGGAGATCGACAACCCCGACAAGAAGGCGTGGGAGCAGTTCAAGTACCGCGTCTTCTCCGACCAGCTGAAGGATGAGCAGGGCGCCGGTGCGCCGAAGTACAAGGCTGTGCTCACTTACGAGGACATGCTGAAGACGGTCCGCTACCTCGTGCACCTGCACGCGGGCGACGAGGGCTTCGACCCCGACGACATCGACCACTTCGGCAACCGGCGCCTCCGCAGCGTGGGTGAGCTGATCCAGAATCAGATCCGGATCGGTCTGTCTCGCATGGAGCGCGTGGTCAAGGAGCGCATGACGACCCAGGACGTGGAGGCGATCACCCCGCAGACCCTGATCAACATCCGCCCCGTCGTGGCCTCGATCAAGGAGTTCTTCGGCACGTCGCAGCTCTCTCAGTTCATGGACCAGACCAACACGCTGGCCGGCCTCACCCACAAGCGCCGCCTCTCGGCCTTGGGGCCGGGCGGACTGTCCCGCGAGCGCGCGGGCTTCGAGGTCCGTGACGTGCATCCGTCCCATTACGGCCGCATGTGCCCGATCGAGACGCCGGAAGGTCCGAACATCGGCCTGATCGGCTCGCTCTCGAGCTATGGTCGCATCAACGAATTCGGCTTCATCGAGACGCCGTACCGCCGTGCCGAGAAGGGCAAGGTCACCTCGAAGATCGACTACCTGTCGGCCGACGAGGAGGACAAGCACGTCATCGCGCA
>JBDTNY010000020.1:0-45456 GCA_039933515.1 Actinomycetota bacterium | reverse complement strand
ACCGCAACCAGAGCAACCAGGGCAACCAGGGCGACCGCAACCAGAGCAACCAGGGCAACCAGGGCGACCGCAACCAGAGCAACCAGGGTCAGGGCAATCAAGGCCAAGCGAGCCAGCGCGATCGCGACGCGCGCCGTCAGCGTCCCTCCCGCGAGGACCGCCGCCGTCAGCGCGAGGAGCGACGACTCCGGGAAGAGACCGAGCGCACCGAAGAGGTGGCGAACGCACCGACCCAGAGCGGGATCCTCGACCTGTTGCCCGACGGCTACGGCTTCATGCGCACCTCTGGATACATGCCGGGATCCGAGGACATCTACGTCTCGGTCTCACAGGTTCGCAAGGCGTCGCTCCGCAAGGGCGACGTCGTCACCGGCAAGGTCCGTCGCCCGCGGGAGAGCGAGAAGTACCTCGCCCTGTTGGAGGTCGAGACGGTGAACGGGCTCGAACCCGAAGCGTCGCGCGACCGCGCGAGCTTCGACAAGCTCACCCCCCTCTTCCCTGACGAGAGGTTCCGGCTGGAGTCGGGCCCCTTGGCCGTGGGCGAGCGGATCATTGACATGATCGCGCCGATCGGCAAGGGCCAGCGCGGGATGCTCGTGGCGCCGCCCAAGGCCGGCAAGACCACGATCCTCAAGCAGGTCGCGAACGGGATCATCGCGTCCAACCCGGAGGTCCACCTGATCGTGCTGCTCGTGGACGAGCGTCCCGAGGAGGTCACTGACTGGCAGCGTACGGTCACCGCGGCTGAGGTTGTCTACTCCACGTTCGACAAGCCGACCGAACAGCACATCCAGATCACCGAGCTCGTCCTCGAGCGGGCGAAGCGGCTCGCGGAGTCCAAGCAGGACGTCGTGATCATCCTCGACTCGCTCACGCGGCTCGCGCGGGCCTACAACCTCGCGATGCCGGCGAGCGGCAAGATCTTGTCGGGCGGTATCGACGCGTCCGCGCTCTACCCGCCCCGGCGGTTCTTCGGGGCGGCGCGCAACATCGAGGAGGGCGGGTCGCTCACGATCATCGCCTCGGCGCTCGTCGAGACCGGCTCGCGCATGGACGAAGTGATCTTCGAGGAGTTCAAAGCGACCGGGAACATGGAGCTTCGCCTGGACCGCCAGCTCGCCGAGAAGCGGCTCTTCCCCGCGATCAACGTCGACGCGTCGGGCACCCGCAAGGAGGAGCTGCTGCTTCCGCCCGAAGAGCTCGCCTTGGTGATCAAGCTGCGCCGCGTCCTGCACGCGCTGGAGCCCGGCGCCGCGCTGGAGCTCCTCACCGACAAGATCCGTGCTACCAAATCGAACGAGCAATTCCTGAAGGAGATCGCGAAGAGCGGAAGCTGAGTGCAGCCGTCCGGCCCGGGAATGCAGAGGCGTTGACGACGGTGCGAGGTACCCTCATGCGGTCAGCGAAGGAGATGCGTCCACGATGAAGCAAGCTATCCACCCCGACTACCAGATCGCGAACGTCCACTGCTCGTGCGGGAACGCGTTCCAGACGCGCTCGACGGTCAGCGAGATCCGCGCCGAGATCTGCTCGAACTGCCACCCGTTCTACACCGGCAAGCAGAAGCTGATGGACACCGGCGGCCGCGTGGAACGCTTCCAGAAGCGCTACGCCAAGACCCAGGCGGCGCAGCAGGCCGCGAAGCAGTAGCCCGCGTGTCCGACTCGCCGGCGCCCCCCGCGAAGAAGACGCATCTCTACGGCGGCCAGGCCGTCGTGGAGGGCGTGATGATGCGCGGCGCCGCTCATTGGGCGGTCGCGGTGAGGCGACCGACCGGCGAGATCTACCTCGAGTCGCACGGCATCGACTCGATCGCCGCGAAGCACCCGATCCTCGGCAAGCCCGGACTCCGCGGGATCATCGTGCTGGGCCAGTCGCTCGCGATCGGAACCCGCGCGCTGCTGATCGCCGCGAATCAAGCGGTCGAAGATGAGGAGCAGCTGAGCTCGCGGCAGGTCACCGTGTCGTTGATCATCGCGTTCGCCCTGTTCATCGGGATCTTCATCTTGGGCCCTACGACCTTGTTCGCGTGGATCGAGAGCCGGACGGGCGGCGGCGTGACGATCCTCGTGCTCGAGGGCGTCTTCCGGGTGGCGCTGTTCGTGGGCTACCTCTGGCTGATCGGGCGCACGAAGGACATCCACCGCGTGTTCGAATACCACGGGGCGGAGCACAAGACGATCGCGGCCTACGAGCACGACGTCCCGCTCGAACCGGCTGAGGTCGACAGGTTCCCCAAGGAACACGTCCGCTGCGGCACGAACTTCCTGATCATCGTGATGATCACCACGATCTTCGTGTTCACGCTGTTCGGCACGCCCGGGTTCTGGTGGCGGATCGGCTCGCGGATCGTGGCGATCCCGCTGATCGCGGGCTTCGCGTACGAGGCGCTGCGACTGGGGGCGCGGTTCCCTGAGTCGTTTCTGATGCGTGCACTGATGCGCCCCGGGATCTGGCTGCAGAAGATCACCACCCAGGAGCCGGCCACCGACCAGATCGAGATCGCGATCGCCTCGTTCGACGAGGTGCTCCGCTGCGAGCGCGAGGCGCCTCGCCCCGCGGGCCCGCCGCCCGCCTGACCCGATCGACGTCCGACGCTCCGCTCCCATCTCGCGAGGGTCGTTGCATCGGCCCCGGAGGCACCGCAAGATGCCCGGGTAACCGAGTGACCGGGAGGCTTCCCCATGAGCACCGCTTCCGACCTCGATCTGCCGTTGCTGCCCAGCGCCGAGCAGATCCGCCGCCGCGAGTTCGCATCCGTGCGCCGCGGCTACGATCCCGATCAGGTCCGGGATTACCTCGAAGGCGTCGCCACGCAGGTGGAGACGCTCGAACATGAGCTCCGCGAGGTGCGGATGATGGCGGAGACCGCGGATGCCGCCCCGTCGGCCGTGGCCGCCCCGCAGCCGGCGACCCCTGCGGCCGACCCCTACGAAGAACTCGGCAAGCGGGTCGCGGGGCTGATCGCCAGCGCCGATCAGGAGGCGCTGCGGCTCCTCGACGAGGCCAAGACGGATTCGTCCCGAGTGCTGAATGAGGCGCGCGCCGAAGCCGACCGGATCCGCACCGACGCGCAGTCCCAGGCCGAGACCGAACGCCAGCAGGCGGCCGAGACCCTCGCCGCAGCCCGGGCCAAGGCCGACGCGATCTTGGAAGGGCTCTCGGGCAGACGAGAGCTTCTGGTGACGCAGCTCCAGTCGATGCAGACCCGACTGCTGAACGCCGCGAAGGAGCTGGACGTGACGATCGAGGACGGAGGCGCGAGCGCCAGCTCCGCCGTCTCTACGAGCGCCGCCCCCGTGCGAGGGCGCACCGACAGCGCCGCCGTGGCTGAGGGCGACGCCCTCGCCGACCTCGTCGACCCCCGGTACGAGGACCTCTGGGTCTCGCCCGACGCCGAAGCCGACGCCGTCGATATCCCCGACCTAGCGTCGATGGAGCTCGATTTCGACAGCGACGACGACTGAGCGACCGCTCCGACCGACGACCCTCGCGGCGTCGTCGCGGGGGTCGTCCGGCGTTCTGGGAACATCGCTGCCATGGCATCCGATCTCGAAGCCAAGCTCGCGGAGGTCGAGGCCCGGTACGAAGCGGTCTCGGCCGAGATGGCGGCGCCCGAGACCAGCGCGGACCCCGACAAGCTCCGCACGGTCGGCAAGGCGTTCTCCGATCTCGAGGACATCGTCCGTCCCTACCGGGAGTTCCGCGAGACCACGGCGGCCGCCGAGGATGCGCGTGAGCTGGCGAAGGCCGAGTCCGACCCGGAGATGGAGGCGTACTTCCGCGAGGAGGCCGAGCGCGCCGAGGGCCGTGCCGACCAGCTCCGCGCCCAGCTCGAGCTCCTTCTGGTGCCCAAGGACCCGAACGACGGCAAGGACCTGATCGTCGAGATCCGCGGCGGAGCCGGTGGCCAGGAGGCCGCGCTCTGGGCCGGGGAGCTCTGCGAGATGTACGCACGGTTCGGCGAGCGCCATCGATGGAAGGTCGACGTCCTCTCGTCCTCACCGAGCGACGTCGGGGGGTTCAAGGAGGTCGTGCTCGAGGTCCGAGGCAAGGACGCCTACTCCAAGCTGAAGCACGAGTCCGGGGTCCACCGCGTGCAGCGGGTGCCCGTCACCGAGTCGCAGGGCCGGATCCACACGTCGACGGCCACGGTCGCCGTCCTCCCCGCTGCCGAGGACGTGGAGGTCGACATCCGCCCCGAGGACCTCGATATCGACGTGTACCGATCGAGCGGACCCGGGGGTCAATCGGTGAACACGACCGACTCGGCCGTGCGCATCGTCCACCGGCCAACGGGGATCAAGGTCGAGTGCCAGGAAGAACGTTCGCAGCTCCAGAACCGCGAGAAGGCGATGCGGTACCTGCGCGCGCGGATCTTGCAGAAGGCGATCGACGAGGCCCAGGCCAAGGAGGCCGCCGCGCGCCGGTCCCAGCTCGGGACGGGAGACCGCTCCGAGAAGATCCGGACCTACAACTTCCCCGACGGCAGGGTCACGGACCACCGGATCAAGTACACCTCGCACCAGCTCCAGGACGTCTTGACCGGCGGGTCCGAGCTCGACGGGTTCGTGGATCGGCTGAACCAAGCCGAGCGGGCCGCCCAGCTGTCCGAGGACGACCCGGCGGCCTGATGCGCCCCGCCGAAGTCGTCCGCCGCGGGGCCGGCTACCTGGAACGACACGGCGTCGACCAGCCGCTGGCCACCGCTGAGACCCTGCTCGCATCGATCCTGGGCAGCGGTCGAACCGGGCTGTATCTGCGAGAGGAGGAGCTCTCGACGGCCGAGGCCAAGCGCTTCGGACGCGCGCTCTGCCGCCGCTGCACCGGCACGCCGGTCCAGCACCTCACGGGCGAGCAGGGCTTTCGGCGCCTCGTCCTCGCGGTTCGTCCGGGCGTATTCATCCCGCGGCCCGAGACCGAGATGGTGGTCGACGTAGCCCTCGAGGCGGTCGCGGGTCTCGCCCGCCCGAGCGTCGTCGACGTCGGCACGGGCACCGGGGCGATCGCGCTGTCGATCGCCTCGGAGCATCCGGGCGCGCGGGTGATCGCCACCGACTGCTCGCTCGAAGCGGTTGCACTCGCGCGCGAGCATGCCGAGCGGCTCGGCCTCGATGTCGACGTGCGCTGCGGGGACCTGCTGGCGCCCGTGTCCGAGTCCGACGGCGCGCTCGACCTCGTGGTGAGCAATCCTCCGTACGTCGAGCGTGGCGACGTGCCGGGCTTGCCGCTCGACGTCCAGGCAGACCCTTCCGGCGCGCTCGTGGGAGGCATCGACGTGTACGAGCGGCTGTTCGCTCAGGCGTCCGAGCGGCTGCGGCCGGGCGGTGCGATCGTCGTCGAGATCGGCGACGATCGGGCCGCAGCGGTGACCGCCGCATTGCTCCATGCGGGGTTCGTCACGACCCGCGTGCGCCCCGACCTCACGGGTCGAGATCGGGTCGTCGAGGGACGAAGGCCGTGACGGAGCGACGGGATCCGGTCGCCGAGGCCGCCGCGGCCGCGCGCGCGGGCGGCCAGATCGTGCTTCCCACCGACACCGTGTACGGCATCGGGACCCGCCCCGACGATCCCGGTGCGGCCGCCCGGCTCTTCGCGACGAAGGCGCGACCCGAGCACCTCGAGCTGCCGATCCTCGCGGCGACGGCCGCGGAGGCGCGCATGCTGGCTCGATTCGACGAGCGTGCCGACCGGCTCGCCGGCGCGTGCTGGCCGGGTGCCCTGACGCTCGTGCTCGCGCGGACCGACGCATCCGCCGGCTGGGAGCTCGGAGGTGACGCCGCGACCGTGGGTGTGCGCGTGCCGCACCATCCGCTCGCGCTGGCCGTGCTCGCCGCCACGGGCCCCCTGGCGGTCACGAGCGCGAATCGATCCGGGGAGCCACCCGCGCGCACGTGCGACGAGCTCCACGCCTGCTTCGGCGACGACGTGGAGGTCTACCTCTGCCAGGACGAGCCCCTCGACGGGTCGGCATCTACCGTGATCGATCTGGCGCACGGGCCAGCCCGGCTCCTGCGCCCCGGCGCCGTTTCGGCCGACCTCCTCGAGCGCCTACTGCCCGGGGAGGGCCCGCTGCTAGACTCCCGGCCCTCTCCATGACCTCGATCCTCGTCGTCTGCACGGGCAACATCTGCCGCTCCCCGATGGCCGAGGGCTTCCTCCGAGACGCCCTGCTCCGTCGCTTCGGCGACCGTGTTCCGATGGTGATGTCGGCGGGCACCATGGGGTGGTCGGGCTCACCGGCGAGCCCCGAATCCGTGATCGCGGCGGGGGAGCGGGGGAGCGACATCGAGGGGCACATCGCCCGAGAGCTGACCCGAGCGATGATCGAACGGGCCGATCTGATCGTCTGCATGGCGGGCGAGCACCGCGACGCGGTCGGCGCGCAGCTTCCGGAGGCGGCGGTCCGAACGTTCACCCTCAAGGAGCTCGTCCGCGCGCTCGAGGCCCTCCCGCCCGCGCCCGCCGGGGCCGATATCGACGGTCTGAACGAGCGCGTCGTGGCCGCGCAGGCCGTTCGCGCCCAGGGACGAGGAAGCAACCCCCACGACGAGGACATCTCCGATCCGCTGGGGCTGCCGCTCGACACGTACCGCGCGATCGCGTGGGAGCTCGACGAGTGGAACGGCCGGCTGATGTTGGGACTCTTCGGGGCCGAACCGGGGACGTCGGGCGCGCACGCACAGGAGGCCGGATGAGGATCGCGCTCGGTTCGGACCACGCCGGCTTCCCCTTGAAGGAGGACCTGAAGTCGTTCCTGCGAGATGAGGGGCACGACGTCACCGACCACGGCACGCACTCGGCCGATCCCGTCGATTACCCGGCGTTCTGCGCCTCGGCCGCGCGCGCCGTCGCGTCGGGCGAGGCGGATCGCGCGATCTTGACGGGAGGCTCGGGCCAGGGCGAGCAGATCGTCGCGAACAAGGTCCGTGGGATCCGCGCCGCCCTCTGCCACGACCTGTACCTCGCCGCGCTCTCGCGCGCCCATAACGACGCGAACGTCCTGAGCATGGGTGCGCGTGTGATCGCGCCGGCCTATGCGCGTGAGATCGTCCGCGTATGGTTGGCCACTCCGTTCGAGGGCGGCCGCCACCAGCCCAGATTGGACCAGATCGCGAGCATCGAACGGGGGGAGTCATGAAGGAGTACGCAGCCGATTGGGAGGCCCTGAAGGCCACCGACCCGGAGGTCGCCGACGCGATCGCCGGTGAGCTGAACCGCGAACGCACCAACCTGCGACTGATCGCGTCCGAGAACTATGCGAGCCCGGCCGTCCTGGCTGCCGTGGGCTCGACGATGACCAACAAGTACGCCGAGGGCTACCCCGGCCGCCGCTACTACGGGGGATGCGAGTTCGTCGACGTCACCGAGCGGCTCGCGATCGATCGCGCGAGGCAGCTCTTCGGGGCCGACCACGCGAACGTGCAGTCGCACGCGGGCGCCCAGGCGAATATGGCCGTCTTCGGGGCGTTCCTGACGCCCGGCGACGCGAGCGAGAAGGTGCTCGGCATGGTGCTCGCGCACGGAGGTCACCTCACCCACGGCTCGCCGGTCAACGTGAGCGGCATGTGGTTCAACTTCGTCGGCTACGAGGTGGACCGCGAGACCGAGCAGCTCGACATGGACCGGGTGCGCGACCTCGCGAAGGCCGAGCGCCCGAAGATCATCTTGGCCGGGTACACCGCGTACCCGCGCGAGATCGACTTCGCCGCGTTCCGCTCGATCGCCGACGAGGTGGGCGCGATCCTGTGGGTGGACGCGAGCCACTTCATCGGTCTCGTTGCCGGCGGCGCATACCCGAGCCCGGTGCCGCACGCCGACGTCGTCACCTTCACCACCCACAAGGCGCTCCGCGGGCCGCGCGGAGCCATGATCCTGTGCCGCGAAGAGCACGCGAAGGCGATCGACAAGGCCGTCTTCCCGATGATGCAGGGAGGCCCGCTCGAACATGCGATCGCCGGGAAGGCCGTCGCGCTGAAGGAGGCCATGTCCGACGACTTCAAGGCGTACGCCGCGCGCACGGTGCGCGACGCGCGCGCGTTGGCGGCCGGGCTCGCCGAGGAAGGCCTCCGGATCGTCTCGGGCGGCACCGACTCCCACCTGATCCTCGCCGACGTTCGCCCGATGGGGATCGACGGCAAAGAGGCCGAGCGCGTTGCCGACGAGGTCGCGATCGCCCTCAACAAGAACCAGATCCCCTACGACCCGAACCCGCCGTCGGCACCCTCGGGCATCCGTGTGGGCACGCCGGGTGTCTCGACCCAGGGGATGGACGAGCCGGAGATGCGCGAGATCGCGAGCATCATCGGCGACGCGCTGCGTGGGCCCGACGACGCGGGCGTCAAGGAGAAGTCTCGTGCCCGGGTGCTCGACCTGATGCAACGATTCCCGGTCTACCCCTAACACCGAGGCCACTGACGCCGGTCGCGGACCGGTTGCCGAGTCGGCGGCCTCGCCCGCACACTACGGCCACCGTGGTCGCCTACCTCATCGTCTTCTCGGCCTGTGCGGCCACCACATTCCTGGCCACGCCGGTGGTGCGCCGGCTGGTCGTGCGCGTGGGCGCGATCGACGAACCCAACGACCGGAAGGTCCATCCTGTCGCGACGCCGACGATGGGCGGGCTCGCGATCTACCTCGGCGTGCTCGTGGGCCTCGGCGTCTCGTTCTTGCTCCCGTTCTTCTCCGACGTGCACGCGGCGAGCACCGAGCCCCTCGCGACCTTCGTGACCTGCACGCTGATCGTGGCGCTGGGGGCCGTCGACGACCTGCGGGGGACCATGGCGCTCACGAAGTTCACCGGCCAGGTGTTCATCGCCGGGATCTTGATCCTGATGGGCGTGGAGCTCAGCTATTTCTGGCTGCCTGGACTGGGGATCTTCATCCTGCTGGGTTCGGACATGAGCGTGCTGCTCACCATCGTGTGGACGGTGGCCTTCGTGAACGCGGTCAATCTCGTCGATGGGCTGGATGGTCTTGCAGCCGGGATGGTCACGATCGCGGCGGGGGCGTTCTTCCTGTACATGACGCGTTCGCCGAGTCAATTCGGCGAAGCGTCCGAAGCCGCCCTGCTCGCCTCGGTCACGGCCGGCGTCTGCGTGGGATTCCTCCCGTGGAACTTCAATCCCGCGAAGATCTTCATGGGCGACTCGGGTGCGATGCTCCTGGGGCTGCTCCTCGCGATCTCGACGATCTCGGGCGTGGGGCGCAACCCGTACCCCCCGAGCGCAGGGGACTTCGCGGCGATCGCGATCCCGCTCCTGGTTCCGTTGCTCGTGCTGTTCATCCCGTTCCTGGACGTGCTGCTCGCGATCGTGCGCCGCGTGTGGCGGCGCAAGGCGATCGGGGTGGCCGACAAGGAGCACATCCACCACCGGTTGCTCGATATCGGCCACAGCCACCGTCAGGCTGTCCTCTTGATGTACCTATGGAGCGCGCTCATCTCGGGGAGCGGCCTCGCAGTGGGGCTGATCGACGGGCGGTTCGCGGCCGGGCTCGTGCTGGTGGGGGCCGTCGTGTTGTTCCTGATCACGGCCCTGCCACGGTTCACGGAGCGCCGCCGGGTGGCCGGTGAGCCGGCCGACCCCGACGCCGATGTTGCCTCGCCCAGCGGACCGGTCTCCGATGGCCCGGGTTGACGCCCGTGCAACCCCCATCCTTGTCCGTTCCGTACAAGAGAGTGGTGACGGCTGTCCGAAGGCGCCGGTACCGGGCTAGACAGAACGGGTGATAATCACCGCCGCCTGTGGCATCATCGCCGGGCGCAATCGGCGTTCCGTGGATCGGGAGGTGGCAGTGCCGGAGATCGACGTACGCCTCGAACGCGTCACCAAGCTGTTCGGTGACGTGGCCGCGGTGGACGACCTTTCCATCGACATCCAAGAGGGCGAGTTCTTCAGCATGCTCGGTCCATCGGGGTGCGGGAAGACGACGACGCTCCGCATGATCGGCGGGTTCGAAGAACCGAGCTTCGGCACGGTCTACCTAGGCGGGCGCGACGTCACCGACCTGCCGCCGTACAAGCGCGACGTCAACACGGTCTTCCAGTCCTACGCGCTCTTTCCGCACCTCGACGTGTACGAGAACGTCGCGTTCGGGCTGCGGCGCAAGAAGGTCGACAAGGGTGACATCGACACGCGGGTGCGCGAGACGATGGCGCTGGTCGACCTGATCGGGTTCGAGCGGCGCAAGCCCGCCCAGATGTCCGGTGGCCAGCAGCAGCGGGTCGCGCTCGCCCGGGCGCTCGTGAACCACCCCAAGGTCCTGCTCCTCGACGAGCCGCTCGGCGCTCTCGACCTGAAGCTGCGCAAGCAGATGCAGCTCGAGCTGAAGCGGATCCAACAGGAGGTCGGCATCACGTTCATCTACGTGACGCACGACCAGGAAGAGGCCATGACGATGTCGGACCGGTTCGCGGTCATGCGTCACGGCAAGATCGAACAGCTCGGAGGCCCCGAGGAGGTTTACGAGAACCCGGCGACCGACTTCGTTGCGGGGTTCCTGGGTGCTTCGAACATGCTCGACGGTCAGCTCAAGGAGGCCGCCAACGGCCTCACGTCGATCCTCACGACCTCCGGTGAGGTCCTGCGGGCCAAGACCGACCGGATCCCCGCCGGCGTCGGGCCCGCCGTCAAGGTCGGGGTGCGCCCCGAGAAGATCACGATCGTGCCCGACGAGGGCGAGGCCCCCTCGGACCGCAACAGCGTCGCTGGACTCCTCCGGATGTCCACCTATATCGGCGTGAACTACCAGTACAAGGTCGACGGGCCTGGCGGCACTTCGCTCACCGTCTACGTGCAGAACCTGGGCGCGGCTGGATCGCAGCCGCTCCCCGGTCAACAGGTCCGGCTCGAGTGGCTCCCCGAGCACACTTTCGTGGTGGAGCCCTCGGTCACGCTCTCTGACGAGGAGGAACAGGAATGACCGATCATCCCAACATCGACCCGGCATGGCTGCGAGGCATGACGATGCGTCGAATGTCGCGGCGCGACCTCTTCAAGGCCGGCGGCGTCGGCGCGAGCGCGCTCAGTCTTGGCGCGATCCTCGCCGCGTGCAGCAGCAGCGACAGCAGCTCGCCCGCCGCGAGCGGGAGCTCGGGCGGTGTGGACTTCACCGCCGAGCCCGCCGGCACGCTCGACTTCGCGAACTGGCCGCTCTACATCGACAAGGAGAAGGTGAACGGCGAGGTCGTGCGTCCCTCGCTGCTGCAGTTCACCGACCAGACGGGCATCGAGGTCAACTACCGCGAGGTGATCCAGGGCAACAACACCTTCTTCGGCAAGATCCAGCCGCAGCTCGCGGCCGGGCAGTCCACGGGGTGGGACCTCATCGTGATCACCAACGGGGAGACCCTTACGCGGTTGATGACGCTCGACTACCTCGTCGAGCTGCCCACCGACATGAGGCCGAACTTCGACAAGTACGCGGACGTCTCGGTCAAGGACCCGGCGTACGACCCCGGCAACAAGTTCACGATGGCCTGGCAGTCGGGCCTGACGGGCATCGCGTGGGACCCCAAGCAGGTGGCCGAGCTCCGACCCGACAACCCCACGATCACGAGCATGAACGACCTGTTCGACCCCGCGTTCGCAGGCAAGGTCGGGATGTTCGGCGACAACGCCGACATGCCAAACCTGACCCTGCTCGGGATGGGGATCGACCCGACGACCTCGACGCCCGAGGACTGGAACGCGGCGGCCGAGAAGCTGATCGCCCAACGGGACGACGGCATCGTGCGTCAGTACTACGAGCAGAACTACATCAACGCGATCTCGAACGGTGACGTCGCGGTCACGATGGGCTGGTCGGGCGACATCTTCCAGACGAACCTGTCGGGGGACTCCGAGGGGCTGCAGTTCGCGGTCCCGGACGAAGGGGCGATCATCTGGACCGACAACATGATGATCCCCAAGGGCGCCGCGCACCCTGTCGACGCGATGATGTACATGGACTACGTGTACGACCCCGACGTCGCCGGTCAGATGGCGCAGTGGATCAACTACATCACTCCGGTGCCGGACTCGAAGGCCTTCGTGCTCGGGCTGTTCGACGACACAGGCGACGAGTACTACAAGAACGTCGCTGAGAGCCCGCTCGTGTACCCGACGCCCGCGGACACCGCGAAACTCTCCACCTACCGCGTCCTCACCGAGGACGAGCAGCTGGAGTGGAACGGCATCTTCCAGCCCATCTACCAGAGCTGACGGGAGCACACAGGCCAGATGGCAGATCAGGCGCGGCCCCGGCTGCAGGACCTCATGGGGTCGTCCGCCCAGGCGGCGGAGGGCGGCGCGCCCCCCGCGCGCAAAGCCAACCGGCGGAAGCGGCTCGTCCCGTACGGACTTGCCGCTCCGTCGGTGCTCTGGTTGCTGGTCTTCTTCCTGATCCCCACGCTCTACATGGCGTTCATCTCGCTGGGGTCCGGGTTCCTTGGCAACATCAAGTTCGGAACCAACTTCTCGAATTACGTCGAGGTCTTGAAGACCTACGATAAGCAGTTCATCCGGTCGGTGATCTACGCGCTGATCGTCACGTTCCTGGCGCTGTGCATCGCGTACCCGCTCGCGTACTGGATCGCGCTCTACGGCGGGCGGCGCAAGAACGTGTTCATCCTGCTGATCCTGCTCCCGTTCTTCGTGTCGTTCGTGATCCGCACCGTCCAGTGGCAGTTCATCTTGGCCGACACGGGGATCATCTTCGGGCCGTTGAAGAACCTCGGTTTGCTCTCGAAGAACTTCCACGTGCTGTCGACGCCGGTCGCCGTGATCGCAGGTATCACGTATAACTTCCTGCCGTTCACGGTACTGCCGTTGTACGTGGCCTTGGAGCGGCTCGACCCCCGCCTGCTCGAGGCAGGGCGCGACCTGTACGCGAACAAGGTCACGACGTTCCTCAAGGTCGTGTGGCCGCTCTCGCTCCCCGGTGTCTTCGCGGCGTTCCTGTTGACGTTCGTGCCGGCCGTCGGGGACTTCGTGAACAGCCAGATCCTTGGCGGCCCAAAGACAACGATGATCGGTCAGATCATCCAGACGCTTTTCCAGACGAACTTCGACTACCCGCACGGCGCGGCGCTCTCGTTCATCCTGATGGCCTTCCTGCTGATCGGGGCATCGCTCTATGCCAAGGTGTTGGGCACCGAGGCCGTGACCTCGGCGGCTGCTCGATGAGCGCGGTCGCGGTGGAGACGGCGGGCACGGCCTCGGCTGACCAGGCCCCGATCCGCCGTGGTAAGGGGCGGCGGTGGACGAGCTACATCCTGCCGACCTACACCTGGGTCGTGATCGTGTACCTCGCGTTCCCGATCGCCGTGATGATCGTCTTCGGCTTCAACGACGTCCCGGGCCGCGTGAGCGCGCGGTGGTACGGCTTCACCACCCAGTGGTACACGCAGCTGTTCGACAACACCGAGCTCACCGCAGCGTTCAAGAATTCGATCGGCATCGCCGTCATCTCCTCGGCAGTCTCGACCCTGATCGGAGCCCTCCTCGGGCTTGCGCTCGGCCGTTACCGCTTCAAGGGTGCGCCGAGCACCAACTACCTGGTGTTCCTGGCGATCGCGTCGCCCGAGATCGTGCTGGGCACCTCGCTCCTCACGATGTTCGTGAACGCCTATACCTTCATCCCCCAGGGCTTCCCGACGATCCTGGTGTCCCACATCGCGTTCTCGATCTCGTTCGTGGCGGTGACCGTGCGCGCCCGCGTGCAGGGGCTCTCGTCCTCGTACGAGGAAGCGGCGCAGGACCTTGGCGCCGATCCGCTCAACACGTTCCGGCTCGTGACACTGCCGCTGATCATGCCGTCGGTGATCTCGGGCTTCCTGCTCGCCTTCGCGCTCTCGGTCGACGACTTCGTGATCACGAGCTTCGTGGCGGGACCCACGGTGACGTTCCCGCTGTACGTCGCCGGTGCGGCCAAGCAGGGGATCCCCCCTCAGGTGAACGTGATGGGCACGATCTTGTTCAGCGTCGGTGTGCTCGCGGCCATCAGCTCCGCGGTGGCGCCGGCGATCGCATCGCGCCGCGACGCCAAGCGTCTCTCGCAGGACCGGGAGCTGACGGCCTCGCTGACCGCTTCCGTCGGCAGCAAAGGGTAGGCCGCCTGCGGGACGGAGTTTCTCGTGAAAGTTTTCACAAGCGCACGGGAAAACCCCTTCTGACCTGGGAAAACGCATGTCTCGATCCTTTGACGGCCCCTCGGCCTCCTGCCTATACTGAACCGCTCATGCCGGGACGCGACCAAGGGGAAGCGTGGAGGGGTGCGAACCAGGCCTGGAGCGCGATCGGCACCATGCTCGCCGGCATCGTCGTGTGGGGCGGGGTCGGTTGGCTCCTGGACCGGTGGCTCGGCTTCGAAGGGTTGTTCCTCCCGATCGGGATGGTCCTCGGAGTGAGCGTGGCGATCTGGTTGATCTACCTGCGATATGGCCGAAACCCTGACTGAGCGCCCTGAGCGCGAGATGGTACGACGGGCCTTTGTGCCGGCGTTGCTCGCGTTGGCGCTCGCCGGCGCGGTCGGGTGGCTCTTCGCAGGCCCGGGGGCCGCGGCCTCGGCCGCGATCGGGATCGCCGTCGTCTACCTGAACTTCGCCGCGAACGGGCTCTCCCTCGCGTGGGCATCCACGATCTCCGTGGTCGCCGTCCAAGGGGTCGCATTCGTCGGCTTCGTCGTTCGTCTCGCGGTGATCGTCGCCGCGATGTTCGCCCTGAACACCCTCGGGTGGTTCTCGCCCGTGGCGTTCGGGCTCACGGTGGTACCCGCCACGATGCTGCTCCTCGCGTTCGAGGCGCGGCTCGCGATCCGCGGGCTCGGGGGCCTCCTGCAGATCCCCGCCGATCCATCGGCGGTTCGCGCAGGCGTCGCCGTGGCCGCCCGGGAGGCTCGCTAAGAGATGTTCGCCCTCGCATCCGTCCTCACCAACGTCAGCAAGCCGCCGGCCGGCTTCGAACCGCCTGGCACCGAGATCTTCGACTACACGAAGAGCTGCCTGATCGGCAGCGGCGACTTCTGCATCACGAAGATCTCGTTCTGGATGTTGCTGTCTGCCGTGATCATCGGCGCGATCTTCATCATCGCGTTCCGCGCGCCATCGCTCGTGCCTCGCGGGATCCAGAACGCGGTGGAATCGCTGGTCGAGTTGATCCGCAACAGTATCGTGATGGAGGTCATGGGGCCCGACGGCCTTCCGTTCCTGCCCTTCCTGACGTCGCTGTTCGTCTTCATCTGGGTGAACAACGCCTACGGGATCATCCCCGGCATCCAGATCCCCACCACCTCCCGGATGGCGATACCGGCCGCGCTCGCGATCCTGGTGTGGTTCGTGTTCAACATCGTGGGGATCGCCAAGCAGGGCGGCCTCCACTACCTCAAGAGCGTGCTCTTCCCGCCTGGTGTCCCGGGGCTGATCTACCTCCTCGTGACGCCGATCGAGTTCGTGTCGGTGTTCATCGTGCGGCCGCTCACCCTGGCCGTCCGACTCGCAGCCAACATGATCGCGGGCCACCTGATCCTCACGATCTTCTTCCTGGGAACGTGGTATCTCCAGTTCAAACTCATCACGATCCCGTTCGCCGTCATGTCCTTCGGCCTGGGTGTCTTCATCACCGGCTTCGAGGTGCTCGTGGCCGTGCTGCAGGCCTACATCTTCACGATCTTGACCGCTGTCTACATCTCTGGGGCGATCCACCCCGAGCACTAGAAGGAGGAGAACGCATGCTGCACATCATTGCGCAGGCCACCGAGACCGCCACCGGCGTGTCCGGTGACGTCGGCGCGATCGGTAAGGGCCTCGTCTACGGTCTGGCCGCGATCGGGCCCGGGATCGGCATCGGCTACCTGGTCGGCAAGTCCGTCGAAGCCATGGCGCGTCAGCCGGAGGCCGCGGGCATGGTCCGCACCACGATGTTCCTGGGTATCGCGTTCGTCGAGGCGCTCGCGCTGTTCGGTTTCGTCCTCTCGTTCATCGTCAAGTAAGGAGGCCCGGCATGCTGCACGTAGTGCTGCTGGCCGTGGAGGAGAAGAACCCCATCCTCCCGGACATCGCCGAGCTGATCTATGGCACGCTCGCGTTCCTGATCGTGTTCGGCCTGCTGGCGAAGTTCGCCTTCCCGGCCCTGAATACGATGCTCGCCGAGCGCACTGCCAAGATCCAGGGCGAGATGGAGAAGGCTGAGTCCACGCGAGCGGAGGCCGACACGCTGCTCGCCGAGTACCGCCAGAGCCTGGCTGGTGCGCGGGACGAGTCCAACCGCATCATCGAGGAGTCACGCAAGACCGCGGATCAGCTCCGTCGAGACGTGCAGGCCAAGGCCGAGGAAGAGGCACAGGCCACCGTGGCCCGCGCCCAGGAGGAGATCCGCGCCGAGCGCGACCGGGTCTTCGCCGAGCTGCGAGGCCAGGTCGGCGACATCGCCGTGGAGCTCGCCGGCCGGGTCGTGGGCCAGTCCCTGGACAAGTCCGCGCACGAGCGCCTGATCGACGAGTACATCGATCAGGTGGCCACGGGCGAGAACGGACAGAACTGAGATGGCGTTCAGCGACGACGCGGTCCGCGGCTACGCCGAGGCGTTCGCGGCCGTGGCCGATGCCGAGGGCGTCCTGGACAAGGTCGAGGACGAGCTCTTCGCGTTCGGCAAGGCGCTCGAGAAGCAGCCCGAGCTGCGGGAGGCCCTCACCGATGCCTCGATCCCGTCCGAGAACCGCAAGGCCGTCGTACGCGACGTGTTGTCCGACCGGGCCCACGACGTGACGGTGCAGCTGATCGGATTCGCGGTCGAGTCGGGACATGCGAAGGACCTGGGCAAGATCGTCGAAGCCGTGAGCTCGATCGCGGCGGCTCGGCGCGACCACCAGCTCGCCGAGGTTCGCAGCGCCGTCCCGCTCGACGACGCGCTGCGCGCGCGGCTGGCCGAGGCCCTGTCCACGGCCACGGGGCGTTCGATCGAGGTCAAGGTCGTCGTCGACCCCTCGGTCGTGGGCGGCGTGGTGGCCCAGGTGGGGAATGAAGTCTTCGACGGTTCGATCGCGAGCCGCCTGGATGACGCGAAACAGCAACTAGGGAGCGTGTGACGAGATGGCACTGAACATCGACCCCGCCAGCATCGCGGAAGCGCTCCGCAGGAACGTCGAAAGCTGGTCGCCGAGCGTCGAGCGCGAAGAGATCGGTCGCGTGATCGAGACCGGCGACGGGATCGCACGCGTGTCGGGCCTGCCGCGCGCGATGGCCAACGAGCTGCTCGAGTTCCCCGGCGGCGTCCTCGGCGTGGCTTTCAACTTGGACGAAACGGAGATCGGTTGCATCATCCTTGGCGAGTCCTCGCACATCGAGGAGGGCGACCCGGTCAAGCAGACGGGACGCATCTTGTCGGTGCCCGTCGGCGACGGGTTCCTCGGCCGCGTGGTCGACGCCCTCGGGCGCCCGCTCGACGGCAAGGGGGCGATCGCGGCGACCGAGCGGCGCAACCTCGAGGTGCAAGCCGCCAACGTCGTCAGCCGCCAGCCCGTGAAGGAGCCGCTCTACACCGGCATCACCGCGATCGACGCGATGACGGCGATCGGGCGCGGACAGCGTCAGCTGATCATCGGCGACCGCCAGACCGGCAAGACCGCCGTGGCCGTCGACGCGATCATCGCCCAGCGCGAGCTCTGGGGCACCGACCGGCAGGTCAAGTGCATCTACGTGGCGGTCGGCCAGAAGGCGTCCACGGTCGCCGAGGTCGTCGAGACGCTCCGCGAGAACGGCGCGCTCGAGTACACGACGATCGTGAACGCGTCCGCGTCTGATCCGGCTCCCTTCCAGTACCTAGCGCCCTACGCCGGCGCCGCGATCGGTGCGAACTGGATGTACAACGGCGAGGCTTCACTGATCGTGTACGACGACCTTTCGAAGCAGGCCACGGCCTACCGCACGCTGTCCCTCCTCCTGCGGCGCCCCCCCGGCCGCGAGGCGTATCCAGGCGACGTCTTCTATCTCCATTCGCGTCTGCTCGAGCGCGCCGCGAAGCTCTCCGATGAGCTCGGTGGCGGATCGCTCACGGCGTTGCCGATCATCGAGACCAAGGGCGGCGACGTCTCCGCCTACATCCCGACGAACGTCATCTCGATCACCGATGGCCAGATCTACCTCGAGCCCGAGCTCTTCTTCTCGGGCGTGCGGCCTGCGATCAACGTCGGCATCTCGGTCTCGCGGGTCGGCGGCAACGCGCAGATCAAGGCGATGAAGAAGGTGGCCGGGCGGCTACGGATCGACCTCGCCCAGTACCGGGCGCTCGAGGCGTTCGCGCAGTTCGGCTCCGAGCTCGACAAGGCCTCGCAGCAGCAGCTCTCACGCGGCGCCCGGGTGATCGAGGTGCTCAAGCAGCCGCAGTATCAGCCGCTGCCCGTCGAGAAACAGGTCGTCTACGTGTACGCCGCCACCAACGGGGCGCTCGACGACTACGGCGTCGAGGACGCGAAGCGCTTCGTCGTGGGGCTCGGTGAGTACCTCGACACGCGCAACCCCGAGATCTTGACCACGGTCCGCACCTCGGGCGATCTGTCCGACGAGACAACCGACGCGCTCGAAGCTGCGATCGAGGCGTACGCCGCGACCTTCGTGCCCACCGAGTCGGGCCCGGGGTCCGAGGCCGCGCTTGGTGGAACCACGCCGCCCGACGAGGTCAAGCCCGATGTCGGCTGGGACCGCATGTCCTCGGTCGACGACGACCGGCCCGCGGGCGACGTGCCCCCGCCCGCGGAAGCCCGAGAGGAGTTCGAGGAGAAGGCGGGTCCGGCCGGTTCGGCCGACGCGCCTTTCCCCGGGTAGCCATGGGCGCCAAGATCCGCGTCGTCCGTCGGAGGATCCGCTCGGTCCAGTCGACGATGAAGATCACGAGGGCGATGGAGCTCATCGCTTCGTCGCGCATCGTCAAGGCGCAGAAGCGCGTCGAGCAGGCCCGCCCCTACGCGCTCCAGCTCACCGCCGCGATGGAGGACGTCGCTGCCCAGACGGGATCGCTCGCGCACCCGCTGCTCGAGGCGCGCCCCGACCCGGCGAAGGTGGGCGTGTTCGTGGCGACCTCCGACCGGGGGCTGGCCGGCTCGTACAACTCGAACGTCTTGAAGCTGGCCGAGGGCCTGATCGCCGACATCCGCCGGCGCGGCCTCGAGCCGGTCGTGTACGTCTGCGGGAAGAAGGGCGTGGGGTATTTTCGCTTCCGCGGTGTGCCGATGCGCGCCGAGTGGCAGGGTCACAGCGAGGTCCCTACCTACGAGATCGCCGAGGAGATCGGCCAGACCCTGATCGACGATTTCGCGTCGGGCGATATCGACGAGCTCCACTGCGCCTACACCGATTTCCGGTCCGCGTTCACCTTGCGCGCGACGGCCAGGCGCTTCCTGCCGATCGCGCCCGACGAGGTCGCAGGTTCGGGGAGCGGCGCGCACGCCGAGTACCTGTTCGAGCCCGATCCGGTCCAGATCCTCGATCATCTGCTGCCGCAATACGTCATCACGAAGGTCTACGCGGCGCTGCTCGAGTCGGCGGCGTCGGAGAACGCCGCCCGTCGCCGCGCGATGAAAGCCGCGACCGAGAACGCCGAGGACATCATCAAGGTCCTCACCCGGCAGGCGAACCGCGCCCGCCAGGACGAGATCACCACCGAGATCATGGAGATCGTCGGCGGGGCCGAGGCCCTGTCGGGCGCATCAGGAGCGTGAGAGATGCCAGCTGAGCACGAGAACGTGAACGGGCGGGTCGTCAGGGTGATCGGCCCCGTTGTCGACGTCGAGTTCCCGCCCGCAGAGCTGCCCGAGATCCACACGGCGCTGCAGGTCGACGTCGAGCTGGGTGGCGAGACCACCACGATCACCTGCGAGGTCGCCCAGCACATCGGCGACCGGCAGGTTCGCACGGTCGCCCTCAAGCCGACCGACGGGCTCGTGCGCGGTACCCCGGTGCGCAACACGGGCGCGCCGATCACCGTGCCGGTCGGCGAGGGCGTGCTGGGCCACGTGTACAACGTGCTCGGTGAGCCCCTCGACACCACGGAGGACCAGATCCACGCGGCCGATCGCTGGCCGATCCATCGTGACAGCCCGCCCTTCGAGGAGCTCGAACCGAAGTCGGTGATGCTCGAGACCGGCATCAAGGTGATCGACCTGCTCGAGCCCTACGTGCAGGGCGGCAAGATCGGGATGTTCGGCGGCGCCGGTGTAGGCAAGACCGTCATCATCCAGGAGATGATCCGCCGGCAGGCCCAGCAGCACGGTGGCGTCTCCGTCTTCGCAGGCGTCGGTGAGCGCACCCGCGAGGGTAACGACCTGTTCCTGGAGATGACCGAGTCGGGCGTGCTCGCGAACACCGCGCTGGTGTTCGGGCAGATGGACGAGCCGCCCGGCGTGCGACTTCGCGTCGCGCTGTCGGCGCTGACGATGGCCGAATACTTCCGCGACGTGGAGCGCAAGGACGTGCTCCTGTTCGTGGACAACATCTTCCGATTCACCCAGGCGGGGTCCGAGGTCTCGACGCTCCTGGGTCGCATGCCGTCCGCGGTGGGGTACCAGCCCACCCTGGCCGACGAGATGGGCGAGCTGCAGGAGCGCATCACATCCACGAAGGGCCGGTCGATCACGTCGCTGCAGGCGATCTACGTGCCCGCGGACGACATCACGGACCCGGCGCCGCACACCGCCTTCGCCCACCTGGACGCCACGACGGTGCTCTCGCGCGACATCGCCTCGCTCGGCATCTACCCAGCGGTGGACCCGCTCGACTCGACCTCGCGGATACTCGACGCCCGGTACGTCGGTGAGGCGCATTACGCGGTCGCGCGGCGGGTGCAGGAGATCCTGCAACGGTACAAGGACCTGCAGGACATCATCGCGATCCTCGGGATCGACGAGCTGTCCGAGGAGGACAAGGTCATCGTCGCCCGCGCTCGCAAGATCCAGAAGTTCCTCTCCCAGCCGTTCTTCGTGGCCGAGCAGTTCACCGGCATCGAGGGCAAGTACGTGCCCGTCGACGAGACGATCGCGTCCTTCAAAGGCCTCTGCGAGGGCGAATACGATCACCTGCCCGAGCAGGCGTTCCTCCTGGTGGGCGGGATCGACGAGGCGGTCGCGGCCGCGAAGCAGATGGAGGCCGCCTAGGTGCCGGTCGAGGTCCATATCGTGACGCCGGAGCGGGAGGTCTGGGTCGGCGAGGCCGACCAGGTCACCGCGCGGGGTGTCGACGGTGACGTCGGCATCCTCGCCGGCCATGCCCCGCTGCTCGTGCAGCTGGCGATCGGGCCGTTGCACGTGCTGCGGGCCGACGGACCCCAGGTCGATGCGGTGATCGATGGCGGGTTCATGCACGTTGCCTCGCACGAGGGCGTCACACGTGTCGACGTGATGGCGACCCACGCCGAGCTGGCGCCCGAGATCGACCTCGCCGAGACGCGAAGGCGGCTCGAGGCAGCCCAGGGCCTCGACGACGCGAGGGCGAAGGTCGAGATCGCGAAAGCCACGGCGCGCATCAGCCTGCTCGGCTGATCCAGGGCCCTTCACCCCGCCGACCCGGTCCCGCCCCTACACTGAACACCCCATGGAGCGATTCCTCGTCACGGGCGGTGCTCGCCTCAGCGGCACGATCCGCGCCTCGGGCGCGAAGAACTCCGCGTTGAAACTGATGGCCGCGGCGCTCCTCGCGCCCGGCCGCACCGTGCTCCACAACGTGCCGCGGATCCACGACTGCACCCTGATGGGCGAAGTCCTCGAGCACCTTGGGGCGGGCGTCGCGTGGGGCGACGACGGCGTTACGATCGACGCGACCGACCTGACGTCGGTCGAGGCGCCTTACGACCTCGTACGGCAGATGCGCGCTTCGATCGTGGTGCTCGGCCCCCTCCTGGCTCGCGCCGGGCGGGCGCAGGTGGCGATGCCCGGTGGCGACAACATCGGGTCGCGGCCGATCGATCTCCACATCGACGGACTCCGCAAGATGGGCGCGGAGATCCGGTCCGAGCACGGCTTCCTGTACGCCGAGACCGCCGGACTTCGGGGGGCGTCGATCACCCTCGACTACCCGAGCGTTGGCGCCACCGAGAACCTGCTGATGGCCGCTGTGGCCGCCAAAGGCACGACCGTGCTCGACAATGCGGCGCGCGAACCCGAGATCGCCGACCTCGCGGACTTCCTCAATGAGATGGGTGCGCGTGTCGAGGGTGTCGGCTCGAGCACGATCGAGGTGCATGGTGTCGATGCTTTCGCGCCCGCCGTGCACCGGGTCATCGCGGACCGGATCGAGACGGGCACATGGGCGGCGGCCGCCGTCGCGACGCGAGGCGACGTCACGATCGCCGAGGCCCGGCCCGATCACCTGGAGCTCTTGTTGACCAAGCTCGCCGACGCGGGCGCCACGATCGACCTGACCCAAGATGGTCTGCGGATCAGGCAAGAGGCGCGTCCTCGCGCCGTCGACTTCGTCACGCTGCCCTACCCGGGTGTCGCGACTGACTTCCAACCGATCCTGATGGCCGCGCTCGCCGTCGCCGAGGGCACCAGCATCGCGACCGAGAACGTCTTCGAGAGCCGGTTCCTGTACGTGGACGAGCTCCGTCGCATGGGCGCCGACATCCGCACCGAGGGACATCATGCCGTGATCCGTGGCGTCGAGCGGCTCTCCGCTGCCCCCGTGCACGCGCTCGACATCCGGGCGGGTGCTGCGATGGTGATCGCCGGCCTGTGCGCCGACGGCGTGACCGAGGTGGCGGACCTGCACCACATCGATCGCGGCTATGAGGACTTCGGGGCCAAGCTCGGCTCGCTCGGTGCCCAGGTGCGCCGCGAACGCGTGGACGTACCGGCCGCACGATGATGCTGCAGCCACCGCCACGGCCCGACGTTCGGGGGCCCTTGCCCGATCCCGAGGGGCTCGGACCGTTCGATGCCCGGCCGAGCGTGACGTGGTCGGTATGGGAGGCACTGCTCGCCTACGCGGTCGTGGGGGTCGTGCTCGCCCAGATGATCGTCGCCGTTGCCCTGATCGTGATCTTCGGGATCGATGTCGGCGTCGGTGCCGCCGACGGTGCGTCCGTCGCGCTCACGATCGTGGTCGATCTCGTAACCCTGGCCGGACTCGCCGCCTGGCTCCGTTGGCGACACCCGGGTTGGTTGCGGCTCCTGTGGATCCCGCCGGCGGGTCGGCGCGTATGGGAGTGGGCGACGGGCTACGGCATGGGCTTGCTGCTCTATCTCGTCGTGGCGTTCGGCGTGGGGGCGGCGCTCACGATCGCGTTCCGGGCCGCGTTCGGGCAAGACGTGCAGCCGCCTGAGCAGCTTTCCTCGCACCTTTCCTCGCTCGGGAAGGTCGGGGCGGCGATCCTCGCGATCGTCGTCGCGCCCCTCACGGAGGAGCTCTTCTTCCGAGGCATGTTGTTCCGGAGCATCCGGGATCGGTGGGGCTTCTGGGCGGGCGCGATCTCGTCCTCGGTGCTCTTCGGCCTCGCGCACTACGTCGCCTCGCCATGGCGCGATGCCCTGCTGCTGCAGGCAGTCATGGTCTTCACCGGGTTCGGCCTGTGCTGGATCTACGAGCGCCGGGGCACCATCGTGGGCAACATCGGCGCGCACATGGCCTTCAACACCATCGGGCTCTTGCTGATCCTGTCGTTCCGTTAGCCGTCTCCGACGCCCGTATGCTGAGCCGCGACGAGGAGGCGCGCCGTGCCGATGTTCCCGACCGATCCCTGGTTCCAGGACCTGATCGCCCAGATCAATGGTTCCGCCGACTACCGAGAGGCGGCGGCCACCTGGGAGGGCGACATCGCGTTCCAGGTCGAAGCCGAGCCCGACAAGGGCGTCTCGAACGACGTGCACGGTCTGCTCGACCTTTGGCACGGTGCCTGTCGCGGCGGCGGCGTGGTCGACGAGGCGCGTGGGACCGCAGCCGCCTACGTGATCAGCGCCCCGTATTCACGCTGGAAGGAGGTCGTGCGGGGTGACCTCGACCCGGTGAGGGCGATGATGCAGGGGAAGCTCCGCGTCCACGGCGACCTCCCGACGATCGTCCGGTACGTGCGCGCGGCGAACGAGCTGGTGCACCTGTGCGGAGAGGTCGACACGACCTTCCCCGACGAGGCCTGACGCGGTGCGAGCGGTGGTGTTCGAAGACGCAGGGGTCGTGCGGGTGACCGACGTCGCAGCGCCCGAGATCCTCGCGCCCGGCGACGCGATCGTCCGCGTGACTCGAGCGGCGATCTGCGGCTCAGACCTGCACTTCTATCACCAGAAGGCGCCCGTGGCGCCCGGCGACGTGATGGGCCACGAGGCGGTCGGTGTGGTCGAGTCGGTGGGCGGAGCCGTTACGTCGGCGCAGGCCGGCGACCGGGTCATCGTGGCGTTCGACATCGCGTGCGGCAGCTGCTGGTTCTGCCTGCGCGGACAGACCCAGCTCTGTGACGACGCGGCGATCCTGGGCGCGGGCACCTTCGGAGGCGACCTTCCGGGCGCCCAGGCCGAGCGCGTGCGCGTGCCCGCCGCCGACGTGAACCTCCTGCAGATCCCTGACGACCTCGATGACGAGCGGGCGCTCTTCATCGGCGACGTGCTCACGACCGGGTTCTACGCAGCCTCGATCGCGGGGATCGGGGCCGGCGACACGGTCGCGGTGATCGGGATGGGCCCCGTCGGCTACTTCGCGGTCCAGGCGGCGCGCGCCCTCGGTGCCCGGGCCGTGTACGGGGTGGATCTGGACGCCGATCGGCTTGCGCTCGCCGAGCGTGCCGGCGCGATCGCGGTCGACGCCTCCGCACGGCATGCGGCGACCGCGCTGGCTGACGTCACCGAAGGCCGCGGGGCCGACATCGTGATCGAGGCGGTGGGGACGACCGCCGCGTTCGAGTCCGCCGCGCGCGTCGTGCGGCGCGGCGGCCGCGTCGTGGTGGTGGGGATGTACGCGGGCGAGACCGTCGAGATGCAGCTCGGCGTGTACTGGGCCCGCGCGCTCGAGCTGCGATTCGCGGGCCTGTGTCCTGTCCACGCGTGGTGGGAACGGGCGCTCGCCGAGGTCGTGGCAGGACGGATCGACCCGGCGCCGGTGATCAGCCATCGCCTTTCTCTCGAGGACGCGCCGCGCGGCTACGAGCTCTTCGACCGGCGTGAGGCCACGAAGGTGGTGCTGATCCCGTGACGGCTCGGCCCCTGCCCGTCATGTGCGTCGATAGCGAGCCCAACGGTCTCGCCACGATGGTGGCCGGCCTCGTAGAACAGAACCTCGCCCGTGATCCCGCTCGCGCCCGGCTCCTGACTGGCGGCGCGGTCACGCTCGTCTCGACCGACGCGGGTGTGGAGGTCACGATGCGGCTGGGGCCGGGAGAGGTCAGGGTCGCCAACGGCGCCGACCCGGCGGCCGACGTGATCGTGAGGGCCGACTCAGGGCGACTGCTCGAGCTCGCGGGCGTTCCCCTGCGAGCCGGTCTCCCGGATGCGTTCACGTCCCAAGGCCGCGCGACGCTCCGCGATCTCGCGGCTCGCCGCATCGCGATCCGCGGGATGATCGCCCACGCGGGCCTCGTGCGGCGGCTTACGATGTTGCTCTCCGCGCACTAGAGGGGTTCGTGAACGCGTCGATCGGCACCTCCCAACCTCGCCGGCCCGACGAGGCCGCGCCGCTCCCGCCGGCCCGGCGCTGGATCTCGCCGCTCATCGTCTTGCTCGTGATCGTGGCCGTGGTGGCGGGCGGGTACCTCGTGTACGGCGTCCTTTCTGAACCGACCGGACCCGCGGTGGTGGTCGACGGTGTGGGTTCGGTGCAGCCGCTTTCCGGGTGGGAGGTGGCCGGCCGGGGCGGCATCGATGGTCACGGGTACACCCGGCTTTCGCGGGGAAGCGGCACGCTCGACGTGGTGGCTTGGGGCCGGGCCACCGACGGGACGACCCTCGCGCTCGCGTACCGCACGGCGCTGCGGTCCCAGCTGTCTCAGCTGCAGGCTTCCGACGAGCTCCAGCCGGTGTCGCTACGAGACGGCACCTCCGGCGTGCGGTTCCGATATGTCGGCGTCGTCGCCGGTACGGGCGCGACCGTCGAGGGACAGGCGACCTGCGTCGTGAGCCCCGGGGGGCTGGGCGTGGTGTTCGACGGATGGGCGCCGGAGGGGATGCTCTCGTTCGTCGACGGCGACATCGACACGATGGTGGATCGCGCGGTGATCGGCTGATGGCGCTCGCCCCTCGTCGCCGTCCGTTCCATCATGGCCGCTTCCTGCAGCCCCGCCTCCCGGCGTTCTGGCTCTACCTCGTGCTCCTCGTGACCACGGGACTCGTGGCGGTCGCTCAGCAGGCCGTCTTCCGTGATGCGGCGCCCGGGGGGTTCGCGCTCTCATGGCTCCTCCTCGCGGTCTACGCCCTGCCGGTCTTCGTGGTCGTGTACCTGCTCGACCTCTACGAACGCGAACCGATCTCGTTGATGGTCGCGGCGTTCCTGTGGGGGGCCGTCGTGGCGACCACCCTGTCTGCGATCGGCAATGGTGGATGGGGCCTCGTGGTCGCACGCGTGGGCGGCCCCGAGTTCGCCGCGCGCTGGACGGCCGCGCTCACCGCGCCGTTCGTCGAGGAAACCCTGAAGGGCCTCGGCGTCGTGATGGTCTATCTGATCGCCCGCGACGAGTTCGACGACGTGATGGACGGGTTCGTCTACGGGGCGGTGTGCGGGCTCGGGTTCGCGATCGTGGAGGATGTCGTGTACTTCGCGGTGGCGTTCGGCGGGGGGATCGGGGGCGTGCTGCAGGGGTTCTTCTTGCGGGTGGTGGCGAGCGGGCTGTACTCGCACGTGTTGTACACCGGCCTCGTCGGTATGGGAGTCGGGATCGTGGTGTCGAGGCGATCGACGGAGTCCCGCGGGCGCCGGCTGCGGCGTGCTTCCGGGCTCTGCGCGGTCGCCGTGTTCGCACACCTGCTGTGGAACTCGCCCCTGCTCAATCTGTTCCCCGACGAGCCATGGACCGGGCGCGATTGGGCGGTGATCCCGGTGGCCACGGCGGTCAAGGGCCTCCCGTTGCTCATCTTCGTCACGATCGCGGTCGTGCTGGCCCGGCGGCGCGAGCGTCGCTGGTTGCACGATGCCCTTTCGTCCGAGGTCGGCCGCGACGGGGTCACGCCCGAGGAGCTGCGGCTCCTGGAGGCGCCCCGGCTGCGCCGCGACGCCCGCCGGACGATGCGGCGCCGGGCAGGCTCTCGGGCTGCGTCGGTGCTGCGCCGGCTCCAGCGCGAGCAGATGAACCTCGCCATGGTCACGTCCCGCGCGGCCGACCCGGCCGATCCCGCGGTCGCGGACCAGCGCGACCTCTGCCGCTCGCTGCGCGACGCGCTCCGGGCGATCCCCGGGGCGGCCCCGGCCGAGAGCGGCGGGATCGACGGGTAGGCTGCAACGCGTGGATGTCGAGGGGCTAATCGCGGGGGTGCTGAACGGGGAGCGGCGTGCGGTTGCGCGAGCGATCTCGGCGGTCGAGGACGGCGCACCCGACCTGCCGGCGATCTCAGCGGGCCTCTACGCGCGCACCGGCTCGGCGGCCACCATCGGCCTGACGGGCGCGCCGGGCGTGGGCAAGTCGACGCTCGCGGGCGAGCTGGTTCGAGCCGTACGGGGCGCCGGGATGACCGTTGCGGTGCTGGCGGTCGACCCCACCTCTCCGTACACCGGCGGGGCGCTGCTCGGCGACCGCGTGCGGATGCAGGAACACGCGACCGACGAAGGCGTCTTCATCCGCTCGATGGCGACGCGAGGCCATCTCGGCGGGATGGCGCTCGCCGCACCCGAGGCCGTGCGGATCCTCGACGCCGCCGGATACGACGTCGTGATCGTCGAGACCGTCGGCGTGGGGCAGGCCGAGGTGGATGTCGCGGCCGCCACCGACACCGCCCTGGTCGTGCTCGCCCCGGGACTCGGCGACGCCGTGCAGATGGCGAAGGCGGGGATACTGGAAGTCGCCGACGTCTTCGTCGTGAATAAGGCCGATCGCGAGGGGGCCGGCGAGGTGGTGCGCGAGTTGCGGCAGATGCTCCGGCTCGGATCCTCGCGCTCGTGGGACCCGCCCGTGCTCACGTCGGTCGCCCTTGAGCGGCGGGGCATCGCCGAGCTGTGGGCCGCGATCGAGGAGCACCGCAGCTATCTGGCGTCCTCGGGTGATCTGGAGGCCAAGCGCAGGGCCCGGCTGCTGCGCGAGGTCGAGAGCCTCGCGGCCGAGCGGTTCAGGCTCCATGCCGCCTCGACGCTGCAGCGCGATGCCGACCTCGTCGCCGACCTCGCCGCCCGGCGGATCGACCCATACGCGGCCGCAGAGCGCCTCGCCCACCCTCTCGCATAGACTCTCAGTTGCGTGAAGTTGCAGTAAGGCGATAGACTTAGGGCCACGACGCGCGACCCGCCCGCGCCGGCGACCCAGGGGACATCTGATGAATCGATCGATCCACATCGTCGCCGTCGTGGCGCTCGTGGCGGCGGCGTGCTCGTCCTCGACCGGCGGGGACGCGAACCCCGATCTGGTGCAGGTGGCCACGACGGTCTCGCCCGTCACGAACATCGTCCAGAACATCGGCGGAGCGCGGGTGCAGGTCACCGGCATCGTGCCCGAGGGGACGAACAGCCACACCTTCGAACCGGCGCCCTCCGACGCGGCGGTGATGGCCGATGCCGACATCGTGTTCGTGAACGGGCTTCACCTCGAGGAGCCGACCCGCGAGCTCGCGGACGCGAACGTGCGTGACGGCGTCCCGGTGGTCTCGCTCGGCGAGCTGACGATCGCGCCGGAGCAGTACATCTACGACTTCAGCTTCCCCGAGGCGGCCGGTGATCCGAACCCCCACCTGTGGACGAACCCCGTCTATGCCGAGCGCTACGCCGAGATCGTGACGGGGGAGCTGACGAAGGTGGACCCGCAGGGGGCTGATACGTACGCAGCGAATCTCGCCGCGTTCTCGAAGCGGATCGGCCAGCTCGACGCCGCGGTCCGCGAGGTGACGGCGACCGTGCCGGAGTCGAACCGAAAGCTCCTCACGTACCACGACTCGTTCCCGTACTTCGCCCGGGAGTACGGGTGGCTGATCATCGGCGCGATCCAGCCGTCGGACTTCGCCGATCCGACCCCGCAGGAGGTCGCCGGGCTGATCGATCAGATCAGGGCCGAACAGCTGCCGGCGATCTTCGGGTCCGAGGTGTTCCCCAGCCCAGTGCTCGAACAGATCGCGTCGGAGACCGGGGCGCGTTACGTCGACGCGCTCCGCGACGACGATCTGCCCGGCGAGAACGGCGACGCCGACCACAGCTACTTCGGCTTGATGGTGTTCGACTTCAAGACGTTCATGGGAGCCCTGGGGGGCGACACGGCGGCGTTCGACGACGTCGCCTTGAGCAACGTCTCCTCTGGCGACACAGCGAACTATCGGTACTGACGACATGGACCCGTTGATCCGGCTCGAGAAGGTCACCTGCCGCTACGGCAAAGAGCCCGTGCTGGTCAACATCGACCTCGAGGTACGCCCGGGCGACTTCATCGGCGTGGTCGGTCCGAGCGGCTCGGGCAAGAGCACCTTGCTGAAGACGATCGCGGGTTCGGTTGCCCCGATCGCCGGGCGCATCCACCGTGAGCGGGGCATCGCGATCGGCTATGTCCCCCAGGTCGAGACCGTGAACTGGTTCTTCCCCACGACGGTGCGCGAGGCAGTGCTGATGGCCCGCCTCGACGGCAGGGTCGTACCCTGGTCCTCGAAGGCCGACATCGCCGAGGCCGAACAGGTTCTGGATCGGCTGGGTCTGGGGGGCTTGGGCGACCGGCACATCCGGGAGCTCTCCGGGGGCCAGCAGCAGCGGGTGTTCGTGGCGCGGGCGATGCTCCGCCGCCCGAAGCTTCTCCTGCTCGACGAGCCGACGAGCGGCGTGGACGTGCGCACCCGGCACGACGTGATGCACCTGATCCACGAGCTCCACCACGACGGCCTCGCTGTGGTGCTCACCACGCACGACCTGAACGGGATCGCCGCGCACCTCCCTCGGATCGTCTGCCTGAACCGGGAGGTGATCGCGACGGGATCGCCGCGCGAGGTGATCCGATCCGATGTCTTGGAGCGGACGTACGGCGCCTCCCTCGAGGTGCTCGTGCACGGCGGCATGCCAGTGGTCGTGGAGCAGTACCCCGAGTACGACGCGACGGACGAGGGCGCGCGGGTCGTGCCGCTGCGGGAGGAACACCATGAACACCCTGCTTGAGCCGTTCGCCTATGGGTTCTTCCGCCATGCCCTGATGGTGTCGGTGCTGGCCGGCGCGCTCTGCGGGCTCGTGGGCGTCTACGTGGTGCTCCGCGGGATGAGTTACATCGGGCATGGGCTCTCGCACGCGGTCTTCGGTGGGGCGGTGGCGGGCCTCGCGCTCACGGGCAGCGGCGCCGGTGCCTCGCTGGGGGTCGGGTTCTACCCGGGCGCCGCGATCTTCGGGGTGGGGGCGGCGCTCATGATCAACCGGATCGCCCGACGGCGCACGATCGGGGCCGATGCCGCGATCGGGGTGGTGACGTCGGCCGCGTTCGCCTTCGGCATCGCGATCATCTCGACGCAGGACGGGTTCAGGACCAACGCCGAGGCCCTGCTCTTCGGGAACGTGCTCGGCGTCACGATGGTCGACGTGCTCGTGGTCGCCGGAGTTGCCGCGACGATCGGGGTCACGGTGTTCCTGTGGTACCGGCAGCTGCTCTTCGCCACGTTCGACCCGGAGGTGGCCGAGGTCTCCGGCGTGCCGACGGCGAGGACGGATGTGATCCTCGCACTGATGCTCGCCGCCACGATCATCGCCACGATGAACGTGGTGGGCGTGATGCTGATCGCGGCGGTCCTCGTGATCCCGCCGGTGATCGCGCGCCTGCTGACCGATAGCTTCCACCGGATGCTCTTGATCTCCGTGGGCGTGGGCGCGTCCCTGGGATTCGTGGGGGTATATCTGTCGTACTACCTCGACGTCTCATCGGGCGCCACGGTCGTGCTCACGGGAGCGTCGCTGTTCGCCGCCGCGTATGCCTGGTCGGCCGTCAAAGGGCGCCGGTCATTGATGGAGGGACTCGACACGCACTAGGTCGTTGCGGCCGCGCACTCGGCGCAGCGGCCCGTGATCGCGAAGTGGGTCAGGTCGGCGACGAAACCGTGGTGGCGCTTGATCAACCCCTGGAGCGCGCGGGCTTCCCGCAGGGAGAGGGGGTCGTCGGCGCCGCAGTGGCCGCATGTCAGATGCACGTGCTCGGCCTCGGCGGACCGGTGGTACTCGGCGCCCGTCTCGAGATGCGAGTGAGAGAGCACGCCGACCTCTTCGAGCAGGGTGAGCGTGCGATAGACCGTGGAGGCGTTCACGCCCGGCATCTCGCCCTGGACCTTGCGGGCGATGTTGGTGGGGGAGATGTGCCCCTGGGTGCGCATCACCTCGGTCACGATCGCGCGCCGCTGCGGGGTCATACGGAGCCCATGGGTGCGCAACAAGTCCATCACGTCGGCGTAGTCGTGACCGGCCCGTTCCATGCCTCTCAGTCTAGCAGCGTGTTGCAGGTGCAAGCTTCTCGCACCTGCCGTGTCAGGCGCCCGCGGCGCCTCTCCGCGGCTCGGGTGGTGGGAGCCCGAGCGCCCGTGCCGCCCAGGGGAGGGCCGTCCGCGCCTGCAGCAGCTGAAGCGGCCGAACATGCGGCGCCTCGGGAATCGGCGGCCGCGCCGCGTGCGAGCCGAAGTAGCCCGCGAGGGTGGCGGAGAAGGCCGCCATGTCGGGCGCTGGCGTCACGACCTTTTCGGGTGGCGGACCGCCCTCGGCCTCGAGGCTCGGCAGCCACGAGGCGATATCGAATCGCGGGTTGCCGCGGCGCGCGAAGTTCCAGTCGACGAACCGCACCCCGTCCGGGAGCAGACACAGGTTGTCGCTCCGCACGTCCATGTGGAGCAACCGGTCGCCTTCGAGCGGGGCCGCCTGTGCGATCTCGGTGAGCACCGGCAGGCAGGCATCGAGCCAGGGCTCGTCGCAGAGTCCGAGCGCGAGGAACGCCTCCCGGTGTGCGGCGACCTCCGGCCAGCCCTCGCGGTCGAACTGCCCGGCGCCCACCCGGGGGATCTCGGGGGAGACCCTGGCGGCAGCGACCTTCTCCAACCCTTCGACCACGGCCTGCACCTTGCCGCGGTCCCAGGGCGGCGGCCACGCCGCCGCGCTCAGGTCCTCGAGCGCCAGCGCCGGGCGTTCGCCGTCGTCGTCCCAGCCGTGCGTCGCCGGAAGGAACACCAGGCCCTTGTGCTGCAGGTAGAACAGATGCTCGTCGCGGATCCACGCGGCCGTGTCCAGCGTGTGGGCGATCTTCACGAACCGGGTGGTCCCGTCGGCGAGCGTCGCGACCCAGCGGGACGCGGCCGTCTGTCCGCCGCGCACGACGGCCCGCCAGGCCACCGGCGAGGAGCCGATGGCCCGCTCGGCCCTCTCGGCATCCTCGAGGCTCGGGCGAGGCTCCTCCGGGTGCATCGAAGAATCCTAGCGAGCGGGTCCCGCGGGCGTCGCCCGGTAGCCTGGCCCGATGACCGTGATGGTGACCGGTGCCTCGGGGCCGCTGGGGCACGCGCTGATCCCGCGGCTCGTGGCTCGCGACGAGGTTCGGGCGGCGGTGCGCCGCCCCGAGACGGCCGGCGCGCTGCGGGCGATGGGCGCGAAGGTCACGGTGGGCCGGCTCGACGACACCGACGCCCTGGCCGAGGTTCTCCGCCGCGTGTTCACCGTGATCCATCTCGTGGGGGGCGCGCATCAGATCGACGACGACGCCGTGATTGTCGCCAACCACGCTTCGGTGCTGACCGCGCTCGCGGCCGCACGGGAGGCCGACGTCCGCCGGTTCATCCTGGTCTCGGTGCCCGGGGCGTCGCCCGACGCCCGCGACCCGTACCTGCGCGCGAAGGGCCTGGCCGAGGAAGCGGTGGCGCACTCCGGACTCGAGTACGCGGTGATCCGCAGCACGCACCTTTACGGTCTCGGCGGGTTCTGGTTCGCGGCCGTGGTCCAGGCAGCGCTCGCCGAGCCGCCGCTCGTGCTCGGCGATGGCGGCGCCTCGCTCGCGCCGGTGTACGTCGACGATCTCGCGGATGTGCTCGTGGCCGCCGACGACCGGGTCGAGGACCCGGCGGGCACGTGGGCATTGGAAGGGCCCGACGCGGTGACCGCCGCCGGTCTGACGAGGCTGCTCGCGGCCGGCCCAACCCGCGAACCCGTCGAGGTGCCCGTCGACGAGATCGCGCCCGTGCTCGAGCGGCTCCTCGGCATCGCCGTGCCGCATCCGGCCACGCGGCTCTTCTCGCTGTCGGGCCGGGCCGACGCACCCGACGCCGCGGCGGCGTTCGGCGTGACGCGGACCTCCCTCGCCGAGGGCCTGCGGATCACGGCGGAACGGGCCGCCGCGGCGAACGATGGCGACTATGGGTAGCATCGCCGCCATGGGCCAGTTCGTGCATCTCGAGGTCGATAACGGCGTCGCCGTGGTGCGACTCGATCGTCCTCCCGCGAACGCGATCGATCTCCAGCTGGGCACCGAGCTCGGGGAGGCGTTCCGGGAGGCCGACGAGCGAGAGGACGTGGGGGCGATCGTGGTGTGGGGCGGCCGAACGCTCTTCGCGGCCGGCGCCGATATCAAGGCGATGGCCGAGTGGGGTCCCGACGACGTGAAGCCGAGCGTCGACGCGCTCGGCGATGCCTGCGATCTGCTCGAGTCGATCGGCACGGTGTCGATCGCCGCCGTGAACGGGTTCGCCTTGGGCGGAGGGATGGAGCTCGCCCTGGCCGCCGATCTCAGGTACCTGGCCGACGACGCCAGGATCGGCCAGCCCGAGATCCGCCTCGGGGTGATCCCGGGCGGCGGCGGCACGCAGCGGCTCACCCGCCTCGTGGGACCCGGGCGGACGCGTGAGCTGGTGTACTCCGGCCGCCAGGTCGGGGCTGAGGAGGCCGTGCGCCTCGGGCTCGCGGAGCGGATCGTGCCCGCGGACGAGGTGCGGGAGGCGGCGATCGCCGACGCAAGGGCGTTCGCGCGAGGACCCCGGCTGGCCCTCGCGGCAGCCAAGGCGGCGATCCGCGCGGCGATCGAGACCCCCGGTGCGGCCGGCGTGGCTCGAGAGCGGGAGCTTTTCCTCGCGCTCTTCGGGACGCACGACCAGCGAGAGGGCATGCGGGCGTTCCTGGACAAGCGCGATCCGTCGTTCTGAGGCCCTAGCTGCACGAGCGCAACCGGGGTGCCGATCGCGGATGAACCCATGCACGGATCTCTCGTGGCGATCAGGAATGAACCGACGCGGCGTGCTGTTCGAAGTACGTGACGAGGGGACCGAGCCACCCGAGAACCGCTCAGCCCGACACGGGCCCCTCGCGAAAGGATGTGAGCGACGTGGCAGAGGAGAAGTACCGAGGCGCATCGGTTCGGACGCTCCCGCGTGCGAACAAGCAGTACTCGACCGGACGCGTCTGCGCCGATCCCAACTGTGAGACCAAGCTCTCCCGATACAACAAGTGGCAGTACTGCTGGCAGCACGAGCCCGTGCACAGCTACGTGCCCCGCGGCAAACGCCGGAGCCGGACCGAGGCGGCCTAGCTCCCGGACGAACCCCGATGGAGACCCTCCCGACCGGGAGGGTCTCGTCGCGTTCGGACCCAGCCCGCCGGTGCCGATCGCTCCTCGCTCCCTCCCCGGTTCAAGGTAGGGACTGCAGCGGCCGATGTAGGTCGCAGACCGCTCCCCCCGAGCGCGATCGACGATGACGAGCGAAACCACCGAGCCTCCCGCGATGCAGGAGGGCGGGTGCCCGTTCTGCGAGCGTAACGTGCTCGTGTACGAGGACCCTCCCCGATGCCCACTGTGTGCCTGTCCGTTGGACGAGGCCTCGATGACGCCGTACTCGTTCCCGCACGACAAGCCCGCCGACTGACTCAGTCGACCAGCTGCACCCGTCGCCATCCGCGGTTGTCGCTCACGAGTGCGATCTCCTCCGCTCCTCGCAGCTCAGCAACCGTGATCGGGCGTTCCTCGGTGTCCCCTGCCTCGAGCGCCAGGTCGCGCCCCACGCCCGGGAGCAAGCCCGCGTCGAGCGGCGGCGTCCACCAGCGGCCGCCGATCTTGACCGCCACGTTCGCGATCGTCGTCTCCGTGATCTCCCCGCGGGTGTTCGTGAGCAGCACGTCGTCGGCGTCGGCGTGCCGGGCTTTGGCATCGTCGAACCGCCGTCGCCTGGTGGTCTTGTGGAACACCATGGGGTCCGAGGGGTCCACCGGCTCGACCTCGTCGATCGCCACGCGGACCGGCTCGACCGGATCGGGCAGCGGCAGGCCGCCCGACGTCACGCGGCCCCGCCGATCCACGACGACCCGGATCCGCGCCGGACGGTCCGGGAAACGGGCCGCCTCTCGCTCGGCGACGGCGACGATCGCCGGCTCGTCGAACGCGAACCCGAAGTACTCGCACGACGCCCGGAGCCGGGCCAGGTGCCGCGCCAGGTGCCGGAAGCCCGTCCCCGGCTCGTGCAAGACGGTCTCGTAGAGCTCGAAGCCCGGTCGCCGGTCGACCAGGACCCTGGCCTTCGCGAGTGTCTCCTGGTATTCGCCGGCCGCGCGAGAGTCCCACGTGATGCCGCCGCCCACGCCGTACTCGGCGACCCCGGTCTCCGTGTCGATCACGACCGTGCGGATCGGCACGTTGAAGCGCGCCGCCGGATACCCCGAGCCGGGCGGGGCGAGGTAGCCGACCGCCCCGCAATACACGCCGCGCGGTGAATCCTCGAGCTCGGCGATGATCGCCGTCGTCCGGACCTTCGGTGCGCCGGTGACCGAGCCACAGGGAAACATCGCTTCGAACACCTCGGCGAGCCCGGCCCCCGATCGCAGCGTCGCGGTGACGGTTGAGGTGAGCTGCCACACGGTCTCGAACCGCTCCAGGTCGAACACGTCGCTCCACGAGACCGAGCCGGGGACGGCCACGCGCCCCAGGTCGTTGCGGAGAAGATCGACGATCATCGCGTTCTCGGCTCGGTCCTTGACCGAACCGCGCAGCTGCTCGGCGATCGCGCTGTCCTCGGCGGACCATCGACCGCGAGAGGCGGTCCCTTTCATAGGTTTGGTGGTGAGCACCCCGTCCTCGAGACGGAAGAACAGCTCGGGGGAGGCCGACAGCACCCGGTAGCGGCCCAGGTTGAGATACCCGGAGTACGCGCCTCGCTGGGCGTAGCAGAGATCCCGGTAGAGCCCCCGTTCGTCGCCCTCGACCTGGGATCGGAGCCGGAGCGTGTGATTCACCTGGTACGTCTCGCCGGCCGCGATGTGCCGGCGGATCTGCGCGATCGCATCGTCGTAGGTTCCGCGGTCGATCGAGGGTTGCCACGCATCAGCTACCGCCGGGTCCGGGTCGGCCTGAGGGACCGGGAGCACGGTGTCGTCACGGCGCTCGAAGATCGCGAACCACGCCAGGGGAAGGCGTTCGAAGGGGTCGCCTACGGCGCGCGTGCGCACCGTGAGTGAGGGGTCGAGCCCGGGTGCGGCCTCGTACGCCACGTACCCGGCGACCCAGAGGCCCCGGGCGGCCGCACCTTCTGCCGCCTCGAGCACCCCGCGGACCTCGTCGGTGCGGGTTGCCTCGAGCACGCCGACCGGCTCCGAGCACCGGAACGACGGCGAGCTCCCCGTCAGGTCGTCGAATCGCGCGTCGATCATCGACCGCAACGATACGCGGGGCGGTCCCGTGCGCCTCGGAACCGTGCGGTAGCCTCGACCTATGAGCCTGTCGGTGCTGGTCGCGATGTCGGGCGGGGTCGATTCCTCGGTTGCCGCCTGCCTCCTGCAGGAACAGGGGTACGAGGTGATCGGATCGCACATGCGCCTCGTCCACCTCGACGGCGTCGAGCACGGCTGCTGCGGTCCCTCGGCCCGCCGCGATGCCGAGGCCGTCGCGCGGATCGCAGGCTTCCCGTTCGAGATCGCCGAGATGAGCGACGAGTTCGAGGCCACCGTGATCGACGACTTCGTGGCCGAGCACGCGGCCGGCCGCACGCCCAACCCGTGCGCGCGGTGCAACGGCGAGATCAAGTTCGGGGCGTTCCTGCGGCGCGCCGACGTGCTCGGCGTGGACCTGGTGGCGACCGGCCACTACGTGCGCACCGATCGCGACGCCTCAGGCAGGTGGCATCTTCACCGCGGCGCCGGTGCCAAGGACCAGAGCTACATGCTCCATATGCTCGGCCAGGAGGCGCTCGCGCGGTCGGTGTTTCCGGTGGGCGCGATGCCCAAGATAGAGACCCGGGCCCTCGCCGAGCGGTTCGAGCTGCCGGTTGCGAGCAAGCCCGACTCCCAGGAGTTGTGCTTCGCGCCCAGCGGCGACGCCGGCGCGTTCGTCCGGGCGCAGGCGCCGGCGCTGGTGCATCTCGGCGGCGAGGTCGTCGACACTGCCGGCGACGTGCTCGCGGGCCACGACGGCACCTTCGCCTTCACGGTGGGTCAGCGCCGGGGGCTCGGCGTCGCGCTGGGCGAGCCCGCCTACGTGGTCGACGTCGATGCGCCCGCGAACCGGATCACGGTGGGGCCGGCGTCCATGCTCGCGCGCCGCGGGCTGGTGGCCGACCGCGCGTCGTGGGTGGGCGGGGCGCCTGTCGCCCGGTTCGAGGCCGAGGTCCAGATCCGGTATCGCGGGGATGCCGCCCCCGCCGTCGTGGAGCCGACCCTCGAGGGGTTCCGGGTCGAGTTCCGCGAACCGCAGCGCGCGGTGGCGCCCGGACAGTCGGCGGTGATCTATCGGGGGGACGAGGTCCTCGGAGGCGGCCGCATCGTCGAGTCGCTACGCTGAGCGTCTTCGACCCAAGGAGGAGTCCCTCGTGACCGATCACCCGAACGCCGCCACAGCCCGCACCGCGATCGAGGCCTTCAGCGCCGGGAACCTGCCGGCGATGCTCGAACTCGTCGACGACGATGTCGTCTGGCACGCGCCGGGCATGAACCGCTTCTCGGGCAAGTTCGAAGGCAAGCCGGCGGTGATCGACCGGTTCACGAGGATGGCTGAGGCCGGCATCGTGACCGCGTTGGACATCCACGACGTCGTGGGCAACGACGATCACGTGGTCGCGCTCGTGAACGCGACCGTCACATCGGCCGACGGCCGGAGCTACCGGACCCCGCAGGTCCAGGCGCTGCACATCCGCGACGGCCGCTGCGTCGAGTTCTGGGGCATGAACCAGGACCAGGCTGCCATGGACGAGATATTGGGCTGAGGCGCCGCCGCGTCCGGCGGGCCCACCGGCCCCGCCGGATACCATGACCGGGTGAAGCTGCTCCGACGCCGCGCCAAGAGCTTCGAGATCCAGGTCCAGGACCTCGTCCTGCACATCACCGCGCCCGAGGACTTCGCCGAGGAATCTCGAGCGGCCGCGCTCAGCTTCTGGGAACAGCTCCAATCGTACGGGCTGCGGTACCCCGAGTTCCGTCAGAGCAAGCGGCCGCTCGCGGGGGTGGGCGCCGACGCGCCTGAGATCGTCCGCGAGATGGTCGACGCGTCGGCTGCCGCAGGCGTGGGGCCGATGTTCACCTTCCGCGGCGCGGTGGTCGACCAGGTGGGGCGCTTCCTCGCCGACCAGCTGCACGAGCTCACGGTCGCGTGCGACGGCGACTACTTCATCCGCTCGCGCAAGCGGATGAAGCTAGCGGTCAAGCGCCGGGGCGGCGACCCGCTCACGGTGGTGCTGCCGCCCTCGAGCGATCCGGTCGGCGTGTCGACCACGCTCGGCCGGGGGCGGGGCGGGGCCGGGCCCGACGGACTCGCCGTGATCGCCTCGTCGTGCATGCTCGCCGACGCCGCGGCCGCGGGCGTCCAAGCCGTGCTCGGTAAGCCCGACGGCTTCGGCATGGCCCTCCGCTACCTCCAGCAGGTGCCGGGCGTGCGTGGGGCCGTGGTGGTGGTGGGCGACAAGATCGGGGTGTCGGGCGGCGTGGAGATCGCCGAGTGACCCCGGGCGGCGACGAGCGCGCCCGCGCACGCGCCAAGCTTCGCGTGGAGGAGCTCCGCGCCGAGATCGAGCATCATCGCTATCGCTACCATCTGCTCGACGACCCCGAGGTCGCCGATGCTGAATACGACGACCTGATGCGCGAGCTGCGCGCGCTGGAAGACCTTTTCCCCGAGTTCGCCACACCCGACTCGCCCTCGCAGACCGTCGGCGGCGCCCCGGCGCCGCTGTTCACGCCGGTCGCGCACCGTGCGCCGATGCTCTCGCTCGACAACGCGTTCTCGTTCGAAGAGCTCGACGCCTGGGCACAGCGCCTCGAGCGCGCGATCGGCGAAGGGGCGCGATTCGCCTGCGAGCTGAAGATCGACGGCGTGGCGTGCGCCCTCACGTACGAGCGTGGCCGCCTGGTGAAGGCGGCCACCCGCGGCGACGGCCGCGTCGGCGAGGACATCACCTCGAACGTGCGGACCGTGCTGGGGGTGCCGCGCACGCTCGCGCTCGAAGATCCGCCGGCGGTGATCGAGGTGCGCGGCGAGATGTACTTCCCGGTGACGGCGTTCGATGCGCTGAACGAGCAGCTCCTCAACGCCGAGCTGCGGCTGTTCGCGAACCCGCGGAATGCCGCGGCCGGGTCCCTGCGCCAGAAGGATCCGAAGGTCACGGCGTCGCGACCGCTCCGGCTGTGGGTGCATTCCTTCGGGTTCGCCGACGGCGTCGCGTTCGACTCGCATCTGGGGTTCCTGGACTGGGCGTCGGGGGCGGGCCTGCCGGTGCCGCCGACGACCGAGGCGCGCGATTCGATCGACGGGGTCAAGGCGTTCCTGACGAACTGGGAGGCGAACCGTCACTCGGTCGACTGGGAGATCGACGGCACGGTGATCAAGGTCGACCAGACCGACCTCCAGCGCGAGCTCGGGGCGACGAGCCACGCCCCGCGGTGGGCGATCGCCTACAAGTTCCCTCCTGAGGAACGGACGGCCCTGCTCAAGGCGATCGACGTCCACACCGGGCGCACGGGCAAGGTCACGCCCTTCGCGGTGCTCGAGCCAGTGGTCGTCGGCGGCGTGACGGTGACGTACGCCACGCTCCACAACGAGCAGGAGGTGCACCGCAAGGACGTCCGCAAGGGCGACCACGTGATCGTGCGGCGCGCGGGCGACGTGATCCCCGAGATCGTGGGGCCGGTGCTCGCGAAGCGGAAGAAGAGCGCGCGCAGATGGAAGATGCCGGAGGCCTGCACCTCGTGCGGCACGGCGCTGGTGCGCGGCGAAGGCGAGGCCGACTACCGGTGTCCGAACCGTCGCGGCTGTCCCTCGCAGGGCATCGAGTGGTTGTTCCATTTCGCGGGGCGAGGCGCGATGGACATCGAGCATCTCGGCTACATGACCGTGATGCGGTTGCTCGAGGCCGGCTTGATCGAGGACCCCGCCGACATCTACGCGCTCGACGCGGCCAAGCTGGGGCAGCTGCCGGGCTTCAAGGACAAGGCGATCGCGAACGTGCTCGACCAGATCGAGGCATCGAAGGACCGACCGCTCTGGCGGCTCCTCGTTGGCCTCAACATCCGCCACGTGGGGACCCACGTCGCGCAGGTGCTCGCCCGCGCCTTCGGATCGGTCGATGCGATCGCGGGCGCCAGCGAGGACCGGATCGACGACGTGCCCGAGATCGGCCCCGAGATCGCGGCCACCGTGCGTGAGTGGTTCGACGACGAGGAGAACCTCGCTCTGATCGAGAAGCTGCGCGCGGCCGGAGTGCGCCTCGCCGACGAGCGCGCGCCCGAGGAGGAGGGCGCACGGCCCTTCGAGGGACTCTCGATCGTGCTCACGGGCGGCCTCGACGGCTTCACGCGCGAGGAGGCCACCGAGCTCGCGCAGTCGGCCGGTGCACGCGTTTCCTCCGGCGTCTCGAAGAAGACCGCCTTCGTCGTGGCCGGGGAGAGCCCCGGCTCCAAGCTCGCGAAGGCCGAGACCCTGGGCGTCGAGGTGATCGACGAAGCCGAGTTCAGGCGTAGGCTCGGCCGATGACCTTCAAGCCCCGATGAGCGGGCACCCCTAGACGATCCACGCCCGCTGGCAGCCGTTGACGCGGCTCGGGTGGTGGGTGATCGGCCTCCTCGCGGTGTCGGGGCTGTGGTCGTCGATCGGGCTCGTCGAGATGGCGACGGCGCCGGCTGAGGCCGACATCACGACCACGCCGCCCGAGCTCGGGCGGCGTGTCCAGAAGGTGCTTGGAGTCGGGCCGCCGGGCCAGCAGGCGTTCGCGCGGCTCTTCGGCCTGGCCCTCGTCGTCCCCTGGCTGGTCAGCGGCATCGAAGATGCCGCGTTCGAAGCGACCCACGGCGCCCCGGTGTCCATGGCGGTGCCGCCCCGCCCCGACCTGTGGTGAGAGCGCACCGTTAGACTGACCGCCATGCCGGTTGAGATCGACATCGATCACGTCGCCCTGCTCGCGCGCCTCGACCTGACCGCGGAGGAGCGGGCACAGCTCAAGGCCCAGCTGGGTGCGATCTTGGAGCATGCGGCGAAGGTGGGGGAGGTGGCGGCCGACGACGTGGCGCCCACCGCATCGCCGAACCCAGCGGTGAACGTGCTGCGCGACGACGTGCCCGAGCCCTCGATCACGCACGACGCCGCGATGCAGAACGCCCCCGCCCAGGCCGGCGGGCGCTTCATGGTGCCGAAGATCGCGGAGACCGGTTCGTGACCGAGCTCTGCGACCGTACCGGCACAGACCTCGGGTCCGGCCTGGCCTCCGGTGAGTTCACCGCGGTGGAGCTCGCCGAGTCCTCGCTCGCGCGCCTGAAGGCGGTCGATGCGCGCGTGGGCGCCTTCCTCACGGAGACCCCGCAGGTCGCGCTCGAGCGCGCGGCCGAGCTCGACATCTACCTGGCCACCGGCGCGCCCAAGCCCGACGTCGCGGGGATCCCGATCGCGCTGAAGGACGTCTTCACCACGAACGGGATCCGCACCACCTGCGGTTCGAGGATCCTCGAGACGTATGTGCCGCCCTACGACTGCACGGCGTGGACGCGACTCTCGGGCGCCGGGTCGGTGCTGATCGGGAAGACGAACTGCGACGAGTTCGCGATGGGCTCCTCGAACGAGAACTCGGCGTACGGGCCGGTGCACAACCCCTGGGATCTCGACACCGTGCCGGGCGGTTCGAGCGGCGGCAGCGCCGCCGCGGTCGCCGCCGGCGAAGCTGTGTGGGCACTCGGCTCAGATACCGGTGGCTCGGTCCGCCAGCCCGCCGCCCTCACCGGCGTGGTGGGGCTGAAGCCCACCTACGGGCGGATCAGCCGGTATGGACTGATCGCGTTCGCCTCGTCTCTCGACACCGTGGGCACGTTCACGCGGAGCGTGCGCGACGCAGCGGTGCTGCTCACCGCGATCGCCGGCCGCGACCACCGCGACGCGACCAGCCTGGCCGACGAGCCCGGCGAGTACCTCGCGGGGATCGAGCGCGGCGTCCAGGGACTCCGGGTCGGCGTGATCGCCGATGCGTTCGGCGAAGGCGTGCAGCCCGACGTGGTCGCGTCCGTGCGTGCCGCCGTTGACCGGTTGGCGGCGCTCGGTGCCGAGGTCTCCGAAGTCGACCTCCGGCACGCCGAGTACGCCCTCTCCGCTTACTACCTGATCGCGCCTTCGGAAGCCTCGTCGAACCTGGCTCGCTACGACGGCGTGCGCTACGGCCTGCGTGTGGATGGCGACGATTCGATCGCGATGATGTTCGCCACGCGAGGGGCGGGCTTCGGCCCCGAGGTGAAGCGCCGCATCATGCTCGGCACCTACGCCCTGTCGGCCGGCTACTACGAGGCCTACTACGGCCAGGCACAGAAGGTCCGCACGCTGATCATCCAGGACTACGCGGCGGCCTTCGCCGCCGTCGACGTGCTGGTCTCGCCGACCTCGCCCACCACGGCGTTCCGGATCGGCGAGAAGGCCGACGACCCGATGGCGATGTACCTGAACGACATCTTCACGATCCCCGCGAACCTCGCCGGCGTGCCCGCGATCAGCGTGCCGTGCGGTCTCGACGCCACCGGCCTGCCGATCGGACTGCAGCTGACGGCGCCGGCGCTCGACGAGGCCACGCTGTTCCGGGCGGCCTCGGCGCTCGAATCCGACCTTGGGTTCGACCTGCGGCCGCCGCTCCTCGCGGGCGTCTAGCGGTCCTCGATCGTGACGGCCGGCTCGGCGATCCCGGCCTCGACCGACCCCTCGACTTCGTCGCCGGGCCCGCGGGCAGGGCCCCCGGCCGACACGATCAGCGCGACCGATGCGAGCACGATCACGGCCGCGATGAGCGTCCGGACGTTCAGGGCCTCGTCGAGAACGATCCAGCCCAACGTAACCGCCACGATCGGGTTCACGTAGGCGTAGGTCGACACGAGCGAGGTGCGGACGTTCCGCAGGAGCCACAGGTAGCAGCTGAAGCCTACGAACGACCCGGCGAGGATCAGCCAGACCAGTCCCAGCCAGGACTGGGTCGTAACCTGCGAGACCGAGAAGCCGCTGAGTTCGCCTGCGAGGACCGCGACCGCGAGGATCACGCCGCCGCCCACGAGTTGTTGCATCCCGCTCCCGAGGAGCGGGCCTTTCGGGAGCGGCGCGGTCCGCGCATAGAGCGAGCCGGCGGTCCAACAGAGGGTGGCGCACACCGCCACGAGCATGCCGCCGAGCGGCGCCCGCCCGGCGGACGCGTTCGATCCGATCAGGACGACGGCACCCAGGAACCCGCCTGCCAGGCCCGTCACCACCCGCCACCCCAGTGGGGCGCTGCGGAAGATCACGCGATCGAAGAAGGCGAGCCACAAGGGGATCAGGGCGATGATCAGCGAGACGATCCCGGTGGGCGTTCCCATGTTCTCGGAGACGGCGACCAAGGCGTTCCCGCCGAGCAGCAGGAACACGCCCACGATGGCAGCGGCTCTCCACTGGGAACTGGTCGTGCGCTCGCGGGTGCGGATCGAGGTGAACGTGACGAGCACCGTCCCGGCGAACAAGAACCGAGTGGCGGCGCCCAGGAGCGTGGGGGCCGACTCGTTCACCTTTTCGATCCCGAGGTAGGTGGTGCCCCAGACGAAGTAGAGCGCCCCCAGAACCGTCCAGACCTTCGCTGTCTTCGGGGCGATGCGCGGCGTGGTGCCCCGTCCGCCGCCTCCCTCGCCCGTCACGCCCGGCAGTCTACGGGCCATCGTGCTTGTCATGGTCGAGTAACGAGGCCGCCGGCGCCCGCGTGAAACCGCCTCCGGTAGGCTAGGGCGCCATGGCCGAGTGGGAACCCGTGATCGGGCTCGAGTGCCATGTCGAGCTCGACACCGAGACGAAGATGTTCTGTGGGTGTCGCGTCGTGTTCGGCGCGGAGCCCAACACGAACGTGTGCCCCGTGTGCCTGGGTCACCCGGGGTCGCTCCCCGTGCCGAACGCCGAGGCGATCCGCCGTATCATCAAGATCGGCCTTGCGCTCGACTCCGAGATCGCGCCGCACTCCCTCTTCCACCGCAAGAACTATTTCTACCCCGACATGCCGAAGAACTACCAGATCAGCCAGTTCGACCTGCCGATCTGCGTCGGCGGCCACCTCGACGTCGAGCTGCTCGACGGCACGACGAAGCGCGTGGGCATCACGCGCGTCCACATGGAGGAGGACACGGGCAAGACACAGCACGGGAGCGCGTCGGGCCGGATCCACGACGCGGACTCCGCGCTGATCGACTTCAACCGCGCGGGCACGCCGCTCGTCGAGTGCGTGAGCGAGCCCGACATGCGCTCGCCCGAGGAGGCCGCCGCGTACCTCCGCGAGCTGCGCGCGACCCTCGAATCGCTCGACGTGAGCGACGTCCGGATGGAGGAGGGATCCCTCCGATGCGACGCGAACGTCAGCGTGCGTGCGGCCGGCGCCGATGCCTTCGGCACGAAGGTCGAGATCAAGAACATGAACTCGATCCGCTCGCTCGAGCGCGCGCTCAACTACGAGATCGAGCGCCAGACCAAGGCCCTCGACAACGGCGAGGCGATCGTCCAGGAGACCCGGCACTGGGATGAGGACGCCGGCGCCACGAAGTCGATGCGTTCGAAGGAGGAGGCCTTCGATTACCGCTACTTCACCGAGCCCGACATCCCCCCGCTCGAGCCCTCCCTCGCCTGGATCGACGAGATCCGCGCCGAGCTGCCGGAGCTACCGCGTGCCCGTCGAGCGCGATACGAGGCCGAGCTGGGCCTGCGGCCGGAGGTCGCCCGCGTGTTAGTTGGCGACCGTGGCTCGACCTCGTTGTTCGAAGAGACCGTCGCCCTTGGCTCACCGGCCGACAAGGCCGCGAACTGGGTCACGCAAGACGTCGCGGGCCTCGTGAACAAACGGGGCGGAGCGCTCCGCGACGCGAAGATCACCCCCCGCCACCTCGCCGACCTGATCGGCCTGCTCGAGGCCGAGTCGATCAGCGGTCAGGGCGCCAAGCAGGCCCTCGAGGACGT
>JBDTNY010000019.1:0-14078 GCA_039933515.1 Actinomycetota bacterium | reverse complement strand
AGAAGACGGCCGCTCGCAAGCCCGCGGCCAAGAAGAAGACCGCCGCTCGCAAGCCTGCGGCGCGCAAGAAGACGGCCGCTCGCAAGCCCGCGGCCAGGAAGAAGACCGCCGCGAAGAAGCGCTGACGCGGTACGGCACCGTCGGAAGGGGGGCGAGAGCCCCCCTTCCGCTGTTCCGGTACCCCGCCGTGCTAGCCTTCGCGCCGCGCGGCAAGCGCGTCGCATGACCGGATCCCCAACCACCACCGCCGCCTCAGAGCGTGCGCCCGCCGTCCTCGTCGTGCTGGTAGCGCGCGATGCGGCCGGATGGTTGCGCGAGTGCCTCTCGGCCCTCGCCGCGCAGACCTACCCCCGCATGGGGGTCATCGCCGTCGACGACGCCTCCGGCGACGACTCGCGCGAGATCTTGATCGGCGCCCTCGGAGAGCAGCGCGTGATCGGGCTCGCCGAGGCGCGCGGGCTCGCGGGCTCGATCGATGCGGCGCTCGAGCTTCCCGTCGCGGCAGAGGCCGACTACCTCTTGCTCGTGCACGACGACGCCGCGCTCGATCCCGACGTCGTCGTGCGCCTGGTCGAATCGGCGGTGGGCATCGGCGTGGAGCGCGTCGGCGTCGTGGGTGCCAAGGTCGTCGATTGGGACCAGCCTCGGATGTTGCGCGACGTCGGTCGTTCGGCGGACCGCTTCGGACATCCGTACACCCCGCTCCAGGCCGGTGAGATCGATCAGGGCCAGTTCGACCGCGTGCTCGAGGTGCTCTGCGTGTCGTCCTCGTCGATGTTGATCGCCCGCGACGCCTGGCAGCGGGCCAGTGGGTTCGACGAGCGCCTGGACGCCGAACACATCGACCTCGACTTCTGCTGGCGGGTGCGCCTGGCCGGGTTCCGGGTGCTGATGACGCCGCTGGCTCGCGTCCGGCACCGCGCGGCCACGTCGGCGGGGGAGCGCGGAACCCGGGTGCGACATCAGAGCGCCCGCTACGAGGAAGATCGCGCCGCGCTCGCCGGGATGCTGAAGAACTACGGCGTGCTGAGCCTGCTCTGGCTCCTCCCGCTGATGTTCCTGCTCGGTCTCGTGCGGCTCTTCGTGCTCATGCTCGCGCGCCGGTTCGAAGAGGCCTACGACCTCGGATCGGCGTGGGGGTGGAACCTCGCGCACCTGCCTGGAACCCTCAAGCGGCGCCGGACGATCCAGAAGCAGCGTCGCGTGAAGGATCGGGCGATGCGTCGCTTCATGGAGTCCGCGGGCCTGCGGATCCCCCGCTGGTTCCAGACCGCCGAGCGGATCCTCGAGGAGCAGCGCGAGATCGAACAAGGCGATGAGGGTCAGCCCGTGACGCGGCGGCTCCGCGACCGGACCGCCTCGCTCGTGAGCACGCACCCGGTGATCGTCGCGTCGTTCCTGGGGATCGCGGTCGGAGCGGTCGCGATCCGCGGTCTCCTTGGCCCGGAGTCGTTGGCGGGCGGCGTGCTGCCCCGGTTCCCGTCGACGCCCTCGGCGTTCCTGGCCGAGCTCGTGTCCGGGTACCGCACGACTGGGCTCGGCGGGGACCTGCTCGCCAGCCCCGCGCTCGGAGCGCTCGGGGCGCTCTCGTCCCTGTTGTTCGGGAGCCCCGCGCTCGCGCAGAAGGCACTCCTCGCGGGTCTGCCCGCGCTCGCGACGGTGCTCGCGTACCGAGCGTTCGTCCGGCTCACCGGCCGTCCCGGCCCATCGGTCGTCGCGGCCGCGTCGTACGGGCTTTCGGCGCTGATGCTGTGGGCCTTCTCGGAAGGACGCTTGGCGCTGTTGATCGCGCTGCTGGTGTTGCCCCCGATCGCGGAGCGGCTCGAGGTGGCGTTCGGCCCGACCGATCCGGGCGATGGCCGGTGGCGGTTCGCGTGGGGGCTCGGCGTGACCCTCGCGGTCGGCGTGGCATTTGACCCGGGCGTCGCCCTCTCGGCCCTCGTGATCGTGGTCGTCCAGGCGGTCGGTGGATCGCACCGTGGCCGGGGGCTGCTGCTGACCGGCGCCTCGGCGCTCACGGCTGCCGCGCTCCTCTTCCCCTTCCTGCCAGTGCTCGTCGCCGACAGCGGGGCATCGTTCCGGTCGCTCATCGGCACCACCGAGGGCGGTGCGCTGATCCGACTCGCGTTCGGGGCAGGCCCCGGCACGTGGGAGGTGTCGGCGTTCCTGCCGATCGCCGCGTTGCTCGCCTTCGCGCTGACGGGCGCCGAATATCGGGCACGGTCGATCCGCGCGGTCACCGCCGGCCTCGCCGGGCTCGTGCTCTCGTGGCTCGCGGCCGCGGGGTATCTGCCCGCCGCGCTCTCGAACCCGACGGCCTACGGGGTGTTGGCCGCCGTCTCGATGGCGATGATGATCGCGTACGGGCTCTCGTCGGTGCTCACGGGCATCGGCCGCGAGGCCTTCGGACTGCGTCAGGTCGGGGCCGCCCTGCTGACTGTGGTCCTCGCTTCCGGGATCGCGCTTCAGGTGATCGCATCGATGATCGGCGGCTGGGCGGTGGGAGGCGCGGATAAGATCGCGCCGGCGTTCTCGGTGATCTCCAGCAGCGCGAAGGGTGACTACCGTGTGCTCTGGGTTGGCGGCGACGACGGCGCGCCGTTCCCCACGCCGGGCGGCGATCCCACCGGGTTAGCGCCCGCGGGCGAAGACTCCCTCCGCTACGCGCTGACGGGACGCGGCGGCGCCACGGCGCTCGACACCGGCCGCCCCCTCTCGGGTTCGGGGGAAGACGCGCTCCATGCCGCGCTGAACGAGATCCTGTCCGGCGCGACCTCGCACGGCGGCGCTCTGCTCGCGCCCCTTGGCGTGCGCTTCGTCATCGCGCCGCAAGAGGAACTTCCTCCCGGAGCCAAGGCAGATCTCGAAGCCCAGCTCGACCTCGACCTGATCCCTGCCTCCGACCTCGTGATCTTCCGCAACGCCTCCGCCCTGCCGCCAGCCGCTGCCTTCGCCTCGAGCGACCTGGCCGACCTGGTGGCCTCAGACGTCCCCGACGACGTCGCGCAGGTGGGCGATGCCGTGGTTCGCCCGTTGCGCGCGACAGGCGGCGGATGGGAGGGCGAGGCCTCGGCCGGTCCGATCGTCGTGGCAACCGAGTTCGACGGTGCGTGGGAGATCGCAGGGAGCGACGCCCCCGCGGAGCGATCGTTCGGCTGGTCGACGGCGTTCCGCGACGTCGATCAGGGCCCGGTCGCGATCCGCTACGGAGCTCAACTGCCGCGCACGATCGAGATCGTGCTGCTCGCGGCGGTATGGGCCCTCGCCCTCTGGATCACGCGGAAGCCGGTCGCGCGATGAGGGCGAGGGGACAGGGGCTCCTGGCGCTCGTCGTGGCGCTCCTGGTGGTGGGCGGTGGGTTCGGCGTGTCCCGCCTCGGTCCCAAGACCCTCGCTGCGACGACCCCCGCTGAGGCCGCCTCGGGCGCGTGGCTCTGCCCGCACGGGGGCGGTCCCGACTGGAAGGGCTCGCTGTACCTCGCGAACCCGGGGGAGAGCCCGGTCGCGGTGAGGCTGCGGTCGCTGTCGAAGGATCCTGGCGATCCCGCCAGGGCGCTGACGATCGCGCCCGGCTCGACCACGCGTGTCGATCTCGCCGTCGGGGCCAGGGAGGCCGCGACCTACGTGGAGTACTTCGGCGGGTGGATCGCTGCGGGCTGGGTCACGCAAGGCGGTGGCGGGCAGTTGGGGATCGGCGCGGAGCCGTGCGCGCCGGCCGCCGCCCGCACCTGGTACGTCTCCGACGGCAGCACGCGACGGGGCGAGCAGTCGTTCCTCGTGGTGATGAATCCGTTCGGGACCGATGTGGTCTTCGACGTGGTGCTCTACACGGCCGACCGCGCCCCCATCCGCGACTCCGATCTCACCGATCTCACCTTGCGTCCCGGTCGAAGCGTCACGGTCTCGCTGAACGACTTCGCCGCCGACGAGGCCGCGGTCTCGGCCGAGGTCGACGTGAAGGCGGGGCGCGTGGCCGTGTCGTCACTCGACCTGTCCGAGTCGTCGGGCATCCGCAGCGTCCTCGGCACGACGACTCTCGGGGACTCCGTGTTCCTGCCGGTCGCCGGCGGGGCTGGGCAGACCCAGCTCCTCCTCGCGGCCCCGGGATCGCTCGGGACGCGATTCGGGGCCACCCTCTTTTCGCGGAACGACCCGCAGTCGGCGGGCGGGCTGACCGCGGCCGACCAGAACCCAGCGTCGTCCGCCGCGTACCCGGTGATCGTCGACGGCCCCTCGGCCGTGGGCGTCCGGCTGCAAGACGGCGACCCCTTCGCGGCGGCGCTCCGGGCGACCGGTCTGGGCAACGATGCCGCGGCCACCGGCGGAGCGGTGACCGCCGCCGACGCCTGGATCGTGCTCCCGACGGTGGCCGGTGAACCGGCCCGCCCGGGGATCGTGCTCGCCAACCCGTCCGACACCCCCTCGCAGGTCCAGGTCGTCCGGCTCCCGGCCGAAGGCAAGCCGGTCGGGGAGACCTTGACGATCGACGTGCCCGCGAACGGCGTCGCGAGCGTCCCGGCGGCGTTCCTGTCCGAGGCGCTTGACGCGGGCGTCCTGCTCACGGTCGTCGACGGCGCTCCCGTGATCGCGCTGGGCGCTTCGACATCGCTCGGCACCGAAGGACGTTCGGTCTACGGCATGGCGACGGGCCTCCCGATGCCGAGCTCGCCGTGATCGTTCGGGCTGCCTGACTCGACACCGGACTTCGCGTATCATCGGGTCGTTCGCATGCGCGGACACACAACCCCATGGCCCAAGGCAGACACCTCCATCGTCGTCGTACGCGTGCGCTCGCGGTCATCGCGATCGTCGCCGGCGTCGCCGTGCTCGTGGCCGGGGGGATCGCGTTCGCCGCATACCGCTACGAGCGATCGCGCGCCGACCGGATCCTTCCCGGGGTGACGATCACCGGCATCGACGTCGGGGGGATGACCCGTGCCGAGGCGGTTCGAGCGGTTCGGGTGGAGGCTTCCGCACACCTCGACGGCTCGATCACGGTGCGGGCCGCCGGCAAGACGTGGTCGGTCACGCGGCGCGAGTTCGGCCAGCGGGCGAACATCGATGGCGCGGTGAGCCGCGCCCTCGCGCTGAACGGCACGATGGGCACGTTCTCGCGGTTCTGGCATCGGTTCCGGGATGAAGCGGTGGGCAAGGACCTGACGCTTCGCTACACCAGCGCTCGACGCCTGGACGGGTTCGTGGTGGACGCGGCCAAGGCCGTGGCCACCGACCCGATCGATGCCGCGATCACCCTGCGCGACGGAGACGTCGTGATGCAGAAGTCCAAGCCAGGCCGCTCCCTCGACGCCGGCGCCGCGTCGGCGACCCTGCGAGCCGCGCTCGCGGCAGGATCCCCGAGCGTCGTGCTACAGACCCAGAAGGTCTCGCCGAAGGTCACGTCGGCGAACCTCGGCCCCACGGTCGTGGTCCGGGTCGACGAGAACAAGCTCTATCTATACGACGGGTTCCAGGTCGAGCGGACCTGGAGCGTTGCGACCGCAAAGCCCGGGTACACGACTCCGGTCGGCGATTGGGTCGTCACGCGCAAGGCGGTGAACCCCACCTGGTACAACCCCGCGCTCGACAGCTGGGGCGCGGACCTGCCCGCGGTGGTGCCCGGCGGTCCGACCGCCCCGATGGGCACGCGCGCGATCTACATCGACGACGCGCCGGGCCTGATCCGGATCCACGGCACCCCTTCCGACGACTCGATCGGGCGCTATGCGTCCCACGGGTGCATCCGGATGCACAACTCCGAGGTCGAGGTGCTCTACCCGCTTGTCCCGGTGGGTACCCACGTCCTCATCGTCGGCTACCGCCCGTCCTGGGCCCAGGAATGGGACACGCCGGCGGCCTCCGACATCTGAGGGTCCCGACCGGTTTCTTGTCACACTTTCGCCCGAAGACCCCTTGCGCCCCGCACCCGTCGCCCGGTAGATTGCGGTCGTGGTCCGCGGCGACGCGAAGGGGCAACCCGGAGCGCCATCGCGGGCCACATCTTTGTGTCCTCGCGACTCCATATTCGCTCCGAGATGCTTGGAAATCACACGCGTGTGATCTAGGCTCCGCTCGATGCGAACCTGCGCGAAGATGCGATGCGATGCGGAGCCCGTGGCCACGGTCTCGCTCGGCTATGCCGAACGAGAGGTCGCGGTCGCCGATCTCCAGACCGAGCACGACCGGAACCTGCTGGATCTGTGCCGGGAGCACGTCGAACGGATGACCCCCCCGGTCGGTTGGACCGTGCGCGACGAGCGGTTGCACGTCTCCGTCCTGACCTGATCCTCGACCGGCCGAAGGACCCACGGTCGCCCGGACGTCCGCCCCCGAAGGGCCGAGTACCCATCCCCCGATCGGGGTGCGTCGCGCCGGCTGGGGGCCACAGAAATGACCGCTCGGAAGGCGCAGAGAGATGGGTGCCTCGTGCTATGGTCGCGCCCCCGTTCACGTCGGAGACTAGAAGCCCATGTCAGACACCACCCCCACGTGCCCGAACTGTAAGGCCGGAGACCTCATCAAGATCTCGATGTCCGTCGGCGGCCGCGACCTGGCGTTCGCCACCTGCCACCATTGCGAGGCCAAGTGGTGGTTCCGCGACGGTGAGGAAGTGCCCCTTGCCTCGGTGATCGGTCTCGTGGTCGACAAGTAGCCGGGTCCGTCGCTCGCCCCGCGCATGACGCGCCCGAGCCGCGCCTGACGCGCCCGAGCCCCCCTGCGTAGGATGCGGGCATGCCGACGCAGCCCGATCTCGATCGCATATTCAAGGCGTACGACGTGCGGGGTGTGGTCCCCGACGAGCTCGACGCCGACCTCGCCCGACGGATCGGCGCCGCCTTCGCGCAGTGGACCGGCAGCCCGGCCATCCTCCTGGGAAGGGACTGCCGGCTGTCCTCGCCCGAGCTTGCGGCCGCGATCGCCGAAGGCGCGACGTCTCGCGGCGCGGACGTGATCGATCTGGGCCTGGCCTCCACCGACCTGCTGTACTTCGCGGCGGGATCCCAGGATCTCCCAGGGATCATGCTCACGGCGAGCCATAACCCCAAGCAATACAACGGGCTCAAGTTCTGCCTCTCGGGCGCGCGGCCGGTGGGCGAGGAGACGGGTCTTCGCGCGCTCCGCGCGATCGTGGAGGCGGGCGACGTTCCGGCGGTCGCGAACCCAGGTCACGTCGAGTCGCGCGATCTCCTCGGCGCCTACGTCGAGCACGTGCTCGGGTTCGTCGACGTGGACGCGATGCGCCCGCTGACCGTCGTGGCCGACACCGCGAACGGGATGGGGGGCTTGGTGGTCCCGGCCGTCATGGCGCGGCTGCCCGTGAAGCTGCACCACCTGTATGCCGAACTCGACGGGACGTTCCCGAACCACCCCGCGGACCCGATCGATCCCGAGAACCAGAAAGATCTGAAGGTCGCGGTGCTCGAGCACGGCGCCGACGTCGGCCTGGCGTTCGACGGTGACGCCGACCGGGTGTTCCTGATCGACGAGCACGCGCAGGACGTGAGCGGCTCGATCCTCACGGCCCTGGTGGCTGGGGCGCTGCTGGACCGAGAGCCGGGGCCGGGTGCCAAGGTCGTGCACAACCTGATCTGCTCGTGGACCGTCCCCGAGGTGATCCGCGAGCATGGCGGGGTCCCGGTGCGTACCCGGGTCGGGCACTCCTTCATCAAGCAGGTCATGGCCGATAGTGGCGCGATATTCGGTGGCGAGCACTCCGGGCATTACTACTTCCGCGAGAACTACCGGGCCGATTCGGGATTGATCGCGGCGGTGATCGCGCTCGGTGAGCTCTCGAAGTCCGAAGTGCCGCTGTCCGAGCTCCTGCAGCCCCTCCGCCGGTATTCGGCGAGCGGCGAGATCAACTCACGCGTCGACGATCAGCACGGCCGGACCGAGGCTATCGCCGCCGCGCTCTCGCACGGGCGCCAGGACCGCGTCGACGGGCTCACGGTAGAGTTCGACGACTGGTGGTGCAACGTGCGGCCCTCCAACACCGAGCCGCTGCTCCGCCTCAACGTGGAGGCCCGAACGCCCGAGCTCCTCGAGGACAAGACCGCCGAGGTGCTCGCGCTGATCAGAGGAGACGTGACGTGAGCGTGGACGCCGACCTGCTCGAGATCTTGGTATGCCCGAACGACCGCGGCGAGATCGACTACCTGGAGTCCGAGCAGGTCATCGTCTGCCGCACGTGCGGCTATCGATATCCGGTGCGCGACGACATCCCGGTGATGCTGATCGACGAGGCCGAAAAGCCGGCCGCTCAGTGATCGATCTCGACGACGTCGGAGCGCTCCACGGCACCGATCCGTCGGACATGCTCCGCGCCGTCGCGGATCTGCCCACGCACTGCCGCGAGGCGTACGACGACTCGCGTGCACGCCCGACGCCCTCGGCCGACGGGGCGACGGCGGTCATGTTCCTCGGGATGGGGGGCTCCGCCGTGGCGGGTGACATCGTCCGCTCGGTATTCCGTGAACGCCTCGGCGTCCCGGTCGACGTGAATCGGACCCCCGTGCTGCCCGCGTATTGCGGGCCCCACACGCTCGTCGTGGCGTCGTCCTATTCGGGCAACACATCTGAGACGCTCGCCGCGTTCCGCGAAGCCGTGGCACGGGGCTGCAGGATCATCGCGATCACCTCGGGCGGCAAGCTGGGCGAGGAAGCCGCCGCTTCGGGCATCACCGTCGTTCCGGTACCCGGGGGGTTCCAGCCACGGGCGGCGCTCGGTCACCTGGGCTTCGCGTCGCTCGGAGCGCTCGAGGCGGCGGGGCTCCTCCCTGCGCTGGCCGAGGATGTCGAGGAGACCGTCACCGAGCTCACTCGCCTGGTCGCCCTGCTTGGTCCCGACTCGCCTCGCGAGGGGAATCCGGCCAAGCAGCTGGCCGGCTTGATCGAGGACCGGATCCCCGTGATCTGGGGCGCCGAGGGCATCGGCGCTGTCGCCGCGATGCGTTGGAAGTGCCAGATGAACGAGAACGGCAAGGTGCCCGCCTTCGCCGCGTCGATGTCGGAGCTCGACCACAACGAGGTAGTGGGTTGGACCCGGCCGTACGGTGATCGGTGCAGTCTGATCTCGCTGCGTCACGACGGTGAGCATCCCGAGCTCGCTGCACGATTCTCGCTCTCCTATGAGATCGCGCGCGATGCGGGCGTCGCGATCGAGGAGGTCCACGGGACGGGGCGATCCACGCTGACCCGCTTGATGGCGCTGATCCTGGCCGGCGACTTCGCGAGCGTCTATGTGGGGATCCGCCGCGGGATCGATCCGACGCCCGTCGCGGCGATCGATCGGCTCAAGGCCGCCCTCGCGGGGGCGTGAGGTGACGCTCGCGGCACGGCCGGGACCCGGCGACGACCTGCCGGGAGAGGTCGTCGCGGTGATCCGCGAGCGCTCCGCACTCGTGCCGCGCGCCGGGATCGTGCTGGGCTCGGGCCTCGGCCCCGCCCTGGGGGACGCCCTCGAAGAGGACGCGAGCTTCGCGTTCACCGACCTCCCCGGGTTCCCCCCGCCGGGGGTGCCGGGGCACGCCGGGCGACTCGTGCTCGGCCGGCTGGGGGGGGTGCCGGTCGCGGCCTTCTTCGGGCGGGTGCACTTCTACGAAGGCCACGGAATGGACGTGCCGGCGCTCCTGCCCCGCGTCGCGTGCGCGCTGGGCGCCGACACGATGGTGCTCACCGCGGCGGTGGGCGGCCTGGTCCCCGGTCAGGCGGCGGGAACCGTCGTCGTGGTGCGCGATCATCTGAACCTGATGGGTGCCGCCCCGCTCCGAGGTTGGCGGTTCCCCGACGGCACCCCCGCGTTCATCAATACGCAGCGCGTCTACGACTCGGCCCTGGCCGACCTCGCGCTGGAGCGAGCCCTCGCGCTCGGGATCGGCGTGTTGCCTGGGGTGTATGCGGCGATGAGCGGTCCGGCCTACGAGACCCCGACGGAGGTCGAGTTCCTGGGTCAGGCGGGGGCGAGCGTCGTCGGGATGTCGATGGTGCCCGAGGCGCTTCCCGCGGTCGCGCTGGGGATGCGCGTGCTCGGGCTGTGCTCGTTGACCAACGCCCTCGGTGAACACGTGGCACACGAGGAGGTCGTGCGGATGTCGAACGAGACCGCGATCGCCGTGGGCAAGCTCTTGGTGGACCTGTTCCCACGGATCTGAGAGGAGGAGACGTACATGACGAACGATGTCCGAGACATGAGCCTCGCGCCACAGGGGAGGGACCGGATCGCCTGGGCGGCCGCCGAGATGCCGGTGCTCGCCCTGATCCGTGAGCGCTTCGAGAAGGAGCGTCCGCTGGAGGGTGTACGCATCGCGGCGTGCCTGCACGTCACCACGGAGACCGCGAACCTGATGCTCACCCTGGCGGGCGGAGGTGCCGAGGTGGCGCTCTGCGCCTCGAACCCGCTCTCGACGCAGGACGATGTCGCGGCGGCCCTGGTCGAAGCGGGGATCGAGACGTTCGCGATCAAAGGCGAGGACACCGACACCTTCTTCAAGCACATCAACGCGGTCCTCGACGCGCGCCCGAACATCACGATGGATGACGGCGCCGACATGGTCAGCGTGATCCACAAGGAGCGGGTCGATCAGATATCCGAGATCATCGGCGGGACCGAGGAGACCACCACCGGCGTGATCCGCCTGCGCGCGATGGCCACGGACGAGGCCCTGAAGTACCCGATCGTGAGCGTGAACGACGCCGACACCAAGCACCTGTTCGACAACCGCTTCGGGACGGGCCAGTCCACGATCGACGCGATCATGCGCTCGACGAACAGGCTCCTGGCGGGACGCACGATCGTCGTCTGCGGATACGGGATGTGCGGGCGCGGCGTCTCGTCGCGAGCACGCGGGATGGGCGCGCACGTGATCGTGACAGAGGTCGACCCCACGGCCGCGATCGAGGCCGTGATGGAGGGGTACCGCGTGATGCCGCTGCGCGAAGCGGCCCACGTCGGCGACATCTTCATCACCGTCACGGGCGACACCACGGTGATCGGCCGCGAGCATATGGAGCTCATGAAGGACGGCGCGATGCTGGCGAATTCTGGCCACTTCGACGTCGAGATCGACAAGCCGGCGCTCACTGAGCTCGGCACCGGCGGGGTGCGCCGCGTCCGAGAGTTCGTCGACCAGTACACCCTCGCCGACGGCCGGCATCTCTACCTCTTGGGGGAGGGGCGTCTGGTGAACCTGTCGGCGGCCGAGGGGCATCCGGCGGCGGTCATGGACATGTCGTTCGCGAACCAAGCGCTGGCGGCCGAGTGGGTGGTCGAGAACCGGGGTGCGCTCGAGCCCCGGGTGTATCCGGTGCCGGTCGAGATCGACAAGGAAGTCGCGCGGCTCAAGCTCCATGCGATGGGCGTGGAGATCGACCAGCTCACCGAAGCGCAGGAGCACTACCTGCACTCGTGGGAGCAGGGGACGTAGGGATCGTCACGATGGAGCACGACATCTCGATCCGCGCGCACTTCGAACGATTCCCGGCGACGGTCAAAGGAGCGTTCGTGCTCCGGGGCGAGGGCCGCGACCCCCGACAGGTGAAGATCCGGGCCGCGCGCGTGGCCGAGCTCGCCTCCGGGGTCGCGCGCCCGCTCGACATCGGGCCGGTCACCCTGGACGTCGCTCCCCACCTCGACCTGTTCGTCCCGTTCGAGTTCCCGCTCACCGATCTTGGGCCCGGGTGGTACGGGCTCGAGTGCGATGTGGAGATCGACGGGGTGGCCGAGGTCGTGCACCCGGGGGCTCCCTTCTCGGTCCCGTGGCCCCGTGCGACAACCCGGCGTGGCTCTGTGGCGGTCGACAAGGCGATCCCCGCGGGGAGAGGCAAGGCTCGGATCGAGGCGCTCGAGTGCGGCGGCGACTCGATCCGGATCAAGTACTCGGCCGACGAGGCGGTGGCCTTCGTCCTCACCGCTGACGGCGCGCCGGTGGCGGTGATCGCGCAGGACTTCGACCACGAGGCGGCTCACGGCGTCACGACGGCGTATCCGCTGCTGCGGACCCAGTCGACGCTCGCGGTCGAGGCGCGTGGCGGCGGCTCCCTGGTCGTGAAGCTGCCCTAGCCGGCGATGTCGGTGCCCGGCCGTAGGGTCGGGCGATGCTCGCGGGGTTCCTCGACGTGGTGTTCCCGAGGCGGTGCGCAGGCTGCGCGCAAGGAGGCTGGCCGTTCTGCCCCGACTGCGCCTCGTCACTCGCGGCGCTCGGCCCGCCGTGGTGTGCTCGGTGCGGACTCCCGTCGGCGCGGCCGCGCGACGCGTGCGCGGGGTGTCCGCCCGCTGAGCTCGACGGCGCCCGGGCGGCGTTCCTCTACGACGGGCCCGCACGTCGCGCGATCCACCGATTGAAGTTCAGCGGGTGGCGTGGCGTGGGGGAGGCGCTCGGGCGTGCGATGGCCGCCACGGAGCCTCCTGCGGTCGATGCCGTGACGTGGGTGCCGCTCGGGCGGCGGCGGCTCGCCGAACGGGGGTATGACCAGGCGAAGGTGCTCGCCGTCGCGGTCGCCCGGGAGCTGGACCTGCCCACGGTGCGGCCGATCCGGCGCGCGCTCGCCACCGGACCGCAGGCGCGGCGCTCCGCCGCCGAGCGCCGCACCGCGATGCGGGGGGCCTTCGCTCCCACCGGGCGGCCGTGCCCGCCCCGCGTGCTGCTGGTCGACGACGTGCTCACCACCGGCGCCACCGCGGCCGCCGGTGCGGTCGCGCTCCGGGAAGCGGGCGCCCGGTCGGTGTTCCTGCTCGTCGCGGGGCGCGCCGCGCCCGGGGCCATCACCCGTGCCTATACTCGACCGGGCTCCCGATCGGGTCTGTGGTTGCCCGGGGATCATCCCCGGTAGTCGATGCCAGTCGCGGGCGAAACGACCCACGTAAGGCGACCGTTGGTCGCCGAGCATGGCGCGGTTTAGATGTAAGTCCTGCCCCGGGCAACCGGGAGAGGGCGGGAGTCGCGGGCCGCGTGCCCGGCGGGCGAGCGCTCCTGCAGGCGGGTGTGGGGGCAAAGACCAGGTCAGCCGGCCGGGGGCCCGCCCAACCGGACGAGCACGATGAGGGGACGAGCGCCACGATGGATCTCACGTACACCGGCCGAGGCCTGGCGATCACCGACGAGATGCGCCAGGCGGCGCAGCACAAGCTCGCACGGCTCGAGCGGCTCGAGCCCCGGACCACGCGGATCGACGTCGAGTTCATCTCCGAGCACCACCCCAAGCCCGACGGGATGAAGCGGGTCGAGGCCGCCCTGCGCATCCCGCGCAAGACATTCCGAGCCCATGCCGAGGCCGGCGACGTGCCATCGGCGCTCGACGAGGTCGCCGACAAGCTCGAACGGCAGGTGCGCGATCACCACGGCAAGCGCCGCAGCCGCCTGCACAGGGGGCTAGAATCCGCTCACCCGAGCCCGGAAGCTGCCGATACCCCCGAGGGGTAGATCTCGGATCGGCGCGGTTCGGGACTCGAGAAGGGGTACCTAGTGAGCACCGAAGACACGGAGAGCGTTGAACGGCTGCGCGTGATGGTCGTCGACGACCACGCGCTGTTCCGGCGGGGTCTCGAGATGGTGCTGCAGCAAGAGCCGGACATCGAGCTCGTCGGGGAGGCGTCCGACGGCCAGGAGGCCGTCGAGAAGGCCGAGGAGCTCGTCCCCGACGTCGTGTTGATGGACGTGCGGATGCCGAAGCGATCCGGGATCGAGGCGGCGAGGGAGATCCGCGACCTGCTCCCGCACTGCAAGATCCTCATGCTCACGATCAGCGACGAGGAAGCCGACCTCTACGACGCGATCAAGGCGGGCGCGAGCGGCTACCTGCTCAAAGAGATCCCGATCGAGGAGGTGGCCGACGCGATCCGGAGCGTCTGGGCCGGCCAGTCGCGCATCTCGCCCTCGATGGCGTCGAAGCTGCTCACCGAGTTCGCGGCGATGTCGAAGTCGGCCGAGGAGCGCCCGCAGATGCCGGCGCCCCGGCTCACCGACCGTGAGATGGAGGTGCTGCGGCTCGTCGCGCAAGGCCTGAACAACCGGGACATCGCCAAGGAGCTTTTCATCAGCGAGAACACGGTGAAGAACCACATCCGCAACATCCTCGAGAAGCTGC